>CAVGEW010000037.1:0-36369 GCA_963628465.1 Agathobacter sp.
ATGTTGCTCCTCCTATAAATAAGGCTAAAGTTGCTATTGCTATTATTGTTAAAATCGATGATTTTCTGTCTTGTTTCATAATAAATTTTCCTCCTAAAGTAAATTACCTTTACTGTTTACTTTTTAAGTATATAACAAACAAAAATTGTTTTATAGTAACCAAATAGACATCATAAAAATATCAAATTGATTACTAGTAAAATTTATATCAAATTGATATCATTTATATAGAGAAAAGGAGTGTTATAAATATGAAAACAATAAACCCATACCCTTTAAGAATAGATGAGGAACTTATGGAAGAATTAAGAATACTTGCTGATAAACATTCTAGGAGTGTAAATAAAGAAATAGAATACTTAATAAAAGAGGCTATTAGGAAAGACAAAGAAGAAGAAGAAAGTAAAAAGACAAGCTAGTTATCTAGCTTGTCTTTTAATATTTCTTTTGTTAATACAGGATTTGCTTTACCTTTTGTTTCTTTCATAACTTGACCTACGAAGAAGTCAAAAAGGTTAGTCTTACCTGCTTTATAAGCCTCTACTTGGTTAGTATTATTTTCTAGAATAGTATCTACTATAGAAGTTATTTCCTCTTTACTAGATATTTGACTATTTTCTTTACTTATAAAGTTTTTAGGTTCTTTATTTTCTTCTAAAGATTTGTTAAATATTTCTTTAGCTTGTTTTGATGAAATAGAGCCTTTTTCTAGTTCATCTAGTATTTCTTTTAAATAGTCTGGTTTTAGATAAAAATCTTTTAAAGATATAGCTTCTTTATTAAGATAGGCTATTATATTAACAATAAGATAGTTTGCTGCTTGTTTTTTATCTATGCCAAGAGATATACACTCTTCATAATAATCAGCATATTCTTTAGTTTTAATGATAATATTTGCATCATATTCTGATAAGCCATATTCATTAATATATTTATTCTTTCGCTCTCTTGGTAGTTCTGGGATAGAAGATTTAATTTCTTGAACCCATGCATCATCTAATTTATATTTTGGAATGTTTGGTTCAACAAAGTACTTATAATCTATAGCGTCTGCCTTAGTACGCATTCTGATGGTTGTGCCTGTTTCTTCATCAAATCTTCTGGTTTCTTGGACTACTTCATCGTATCGGCCTTCATCTTTAAGTTTACTTTGTCTTTCTATTTCATAGTTTATGGTATCAAAGACATTACCAAAAGAATTGACATTTTTTACTTCAACTTTTGTACCTAAGGTGTTACTACCCTCTTCCATGATAGAAACATTAACATCACATCTTATCTCTCCTTTTTTAGTATCAGCATCAGATATATCAGTATATTGATATATTCTACGCATTTCTTCAAGAAACGCAACAGCTTCTTCAGCTGAAGAAAGACAAGGCTCAGTAACTAGCTCTAAAAGAGGGACTCCTGCGCGGTTGTAGTTTATTAAAGAGGCATCACTAAAGTGATCCATAGAAGCTGAATCTTCTTCTAAGTGAATATCATGAATTAATACCGTTTTTTCATAAGTACCGCAATCAATAGTAATAGAGCCATTTATACCAACGGGGTTATGCATTTGGGTTATTTGATAACCTTTTGGTAAATCTGGGTAGTAATAGTTCTTTCTATCAAATGTTAGATACTTTGGAACCTCACAATTAAGTATTAATGAAGCAAGAACGGCTTTTCTTACACATTCTTTATTTAAAACTGGTAAGATACCTGGGAAAGCCATATCAACTGGTGATACATTTATATTAGGTATTTCACTATATTCATTTTTACTACTAGAAAATACTTTAGAATTACTTTTTACTTCACAGTGCATTTCTAGTCCGATTACAGCTTTATATTTAGTCATAAGAAACCTCCTTTACCATATCTTTATAGTCCATAGCATCTTCTAAAGTATAGGCTATATTAAGGGTCTTTTGGTCTTCATAACAGTTACATGTAATATTTATGCCAACTGGAAGGTTATCTATAAAACCACTTGGAATAGTAACTGATGGAAAACCACCAAAGTTTGCTATTTGTAAGTGATTTTCTAAGACAGATATTTCATTTGAAGTAATAGCATCTAAGGCATTTTCAATTTTTATTGCTGGGCCACTAGAAACAGGCATAATAAGGCCATCATAGGTTTTAAATAAAGTTTTAAACTTATCTACGATTAATCTTCTAGCCTTTTGGGCATTTAAAAAGTATCTTTCTTGATTTTCTTTTTGTAAGATGTATGAACCAATTACAAATCTTCTTTTAATAAGAGGTGAAAAACCTTTTGTACGATAGTCTTTCATCATTTCATTTATGTTTGCTCCTTCCCCACGAGGACCAAAAGAAATACCTGTAAGGTTTGACATATTGCTTGTAGCTTCTGCACAAGAAATACAAACATATACACTTGGTATAACATTTAAAAGTTCTTTATCAATTGATACTTCATCTACCACAAAACCTAAAGACTTTGCCATAGCAACTGTCTTATGGAAGTTTTCTAAGTGTTTAACAAGTGTGTCAGTTGGATTCTTATAATTATTTATATCACATATTTCTTTTATATAGAATAATTTATTATTTGAATCTTTCTTTAGGTCTTTATATAAATTTATATTACTTGAATCCCAGCTTGTTTGGTCTTTTTCATCAAGACCTTTCATAGCATCAACTACAATTGCAGCATCTTCGATGCTACGAGTAAGAACTCCGCAGGTGTCTAAGCTTGAGGCGAAAGGAAATAAACCATATCTTGAAATCATACCATAGGTAGGTTTATAACCTACGATACCACAAAATGCGGCAGGTTTACGAATAGAGTCTCCCGTATCACTACCTAAAGCATAAGGGTAAACACCAGATGCAACGCTTGCGGCCGAACCACTTGATGAACCAGAAGCAATGCAAGTTAAGTCCCATGGGTTTTTAATAACTCCAGTATGCGCTGTTGTACCAGTTCCCCCCATACCAAATTCATCCATGGCGCATTTTGTAACTGCTACTGTTCCAGCTTTTTTTAGATTAGCAACTGCCGTGGCATCAAAAAAGGGAACATAGTTTTTTAAGGTATTTGATGAACCAGTTGATAAAATGTTTTTCGTTGAATAATTATCCTTAACACCATATGGAATACCAGATAAAAGATTATCCGTTATCTTTTCTTCTTTAGCATCTTCTATAATCGTTACAAAAGCATTGCACTTATCTTGTACAACCTTTGCTTTAGTTAAAGATTCATTAATTAAATCTTTACTAGTAATTTCGTTATTTACAAGCTTTTCATGTAAAGCTTTAATGCCAAGTTCTGTCATTATCCCACCACCTTTGGAACACTTACAAAACCATCATCCGTGTTTTCACAGTTTTGTAAAAGTTCATCTATAGACGGAGATTTTTCGGCTTTATCTTCTCTTAAAGTAAAGGTAAAATCATCTAAGGCATAAGGCATAGGTTCAATATCTTCAATACCTGGAATATTCGCTAAGATTTCCATTGACTTTTCAATAACATCAAATTCATCTAATACCATTTTATTTTCTTCTTCTGTAAGACCAATAAGTAACTTATCAGCATACATATCTACCATTTCTTTTGTAAATTTACTCAAAAGTTTTCACTCCTTTATTAATCTTAATATTTGTTTAAGTCTTTCATGGAACTCTTCAATTGAACCATTATTAAAGATATAATAATCAGCATAGGCAATTGGCCCTGCTTTAGCTATATTTTCTATTTCTGTAATATCTCTTTTAATAGCTTCTTCCTTTGTAAATGGTCTTTCTGCTCTTTTCGAAAGTCTATCATAACGTAGTTGTTTATCAGCAACGATGGCAATCGTTGTTATTTCAAACTCATTTTGAAGTATTTTAAGTTCATCCCATGAATATAGTCCATCTAGGACAACATAGTTTTCTTTAGCAATTTTTTTTATCTTAGGAAGAAGGACGATTGCATAAGCTCCCATACCTAATTCCTTGCGTAAGCTCTCACGCATCATTTTTTCATTTTCAGGCGTTACCTCTAGACCTTCTTCTTTTAATTTATCCATGGTAACTCCACCAAAATATATCTTTTTAAAACCAATATCTTCAAGATATGTGGACGCTACTGATTTACCACTTCCACACATCCCTACGATGGCAATTATCTTTCCCATAAGAACCTCTAAAACTCACAAGAACCTGGTGTTCTTGGGTATGGAATAACATCTCTAATGTTTTCAATACCTGTTAAATACATAATAAGTCTTTCAAAGCCCATTCCAAAGCCTGAGTGGATGCATCCGCCATATTTTCTTAAATTTAAATACCAGTCAATTGTTTCTTTGTCAGCGCCAAGTTCATCCATTCGCGTAAGTAACACATCTAAGCACTCTTCTCTTTGTGAACCTCCCATTAATTCCCCTGCTCCAGGGACTTCAAGGTCAACAGCTGCAACAGTTTTACCATCGCTATTAAGCTTCATGTAATAAGCTTTAATATCTTTTGGCCAGTTCTTAACAAATACTGGGCCATTAAAGTGATTTGTAAGCCATCTTTCATGTTCTTTGGCTATATCTTCATCATATGATGGAGTAAATTCAAAATCTTCCCCACTTTCTTTAAGTAAATCTATGACATCTTTATGGTCAATTCTAACAAAAGAGCTATTTACTACTTTTTCTAACTTTTCTTTTAAACCTTTTTCTACAAATTTATCGAAAAACTCTATTTCATCAGGGCAGTTTTCTAAAACATATTTAATAATATATTTCAAGAAATCTTCTTCGATATCCATTAAATCTTCTAGGTCTGCAAAAGCAATTTCAGGTTCTATCATCCAAAATTCATTCGCATGAGTTTTAGTATTGGAATTTTCTGTTCTAAAGGTTGGGCCAAAGGTGTAAATCTTACTAAATGCAAGGGCAAAAGTTTCCCCATGAAGTTGGCCTGAACCGGTTATAAAAGTCTTTTTATTAAATAAATCTTTACTAAAATCAACCTTACCATCTTTCTTAGGAAGATTATCAAAATCAAAGGTAGTTACCTTAAACATTTGGTCTGAGCCTTCGCAATCCGCGGTTGTTAAAAGAGGTGTATGGACATAAACATAGTTATTTTCATTAAAATATTTATGAATCGCATAAGCTGCCACACTTCTTACTCTAAAAACTGCTTGAAAAGTATTAGCTCGTGGTCTTAAATAAGAAATACTTCTTAAAAATTCCATACTGTGTTTCTTTGGTTGAAGTGGATAATCCTCAGGACAATCCCCTAAAAGTTCAATAGATTTAGCTTTTAATTCATAAGCTTGCCCAGAGCCTTCGGATAAAATATAATCCCCTACAACCCTAATACTTGAACCATTATGTAACTTAACTAACTCATTAAAGTTATCTAAAGTTTTATCATAAACTACTTGTAAATGTTTAAAACTAGTTCCATCAGAAAAATCTATAAAACCGAATTCTTTCTGAGGTCTATGATTTCTAATCCAACCACTTATTTCAACTTCTTTTCCTACAAATCCTTTTTCATCTTTTAATAATTCTTTAACTGTCATATTACTTCCTTCTTTCTTATATATTTCCTAAAAGATAATCTATTACTTCACTATCATTTAACTTAATTTCTTCATTAAGAGTATTATCTTTTAAAGTAATTATTCCCTTATTTAAATCATCTTCATTTAATAGAATAGCAAACTTACTTGCAGAATCACTATTAATTAAAACATTTATATTATTAAGCCTTATGCCTTGGGCAATCTTTAAAGCCTGATATTTTTCTTCTTCACTAGTTGCTAAGATATTTACATCTAGTTTTCTTTTTAAAGCATCCTTGTTTATATATTCCATTAATACTTTAAGTAAACTATTTATATCTATATTAAACTCATTATCATTACCATGACCTAAGATATTATCATTAATAACATAGTTCCAAGTTAAATTAGTATTATCTATATTACTTAGATATTCTACCTCAAGTATATCAAGTAAATTACATATATCTTTATTCTTACTTATAGATACCTCTATATCATCAAGACCTATTCTTTTAAATAAATAATAACCTAAAGATATTAATTCGGCTTTTTCTAGAATAGATTTATTCTTATTATATACCTTTATACTCTCTATATTACATGTATAATACCTATTACTTTGGTTATTACCTATTTCATAATCATATCCATAATTATCCATTACTTCATTTATTATTTCTAAGACAAAGTTATATAATCTAGATTCATCTTTACTTAAATTTAACATATATATCAGTCCTTTCAATATTACTTATTTTAACACATATTAAAAGGAAATAGAATACTATTTCCTTAATTTACTACTTTGTTTGATAAAAATAACTTTAGAATACTATTATTTACATTATCTATTACTTCTTCTTTATTACTTTTTAAAAGAATACTTTCAAAGTTACTTATTTTATTTATTAATTCTTTTGATACTCTTATTTCCTTTAAATAGTAATTTATCTCTTTATTAGTATATAATAGTTCTAGTTTAGTTTTTACATCATCATGATATGCGAGAGCTATGATAACTCGGTAATATTCATTATCTTTATAAATAGCACTAGAAGAAAAGGTATGAGAAAAGTCTACGGCATTGTTGTAGTCTTTAAATACTCCAACTTGAAATAAAGTTACAACTTCTTCTTTTTTAGTTATAGCTCTTACTTCTTTATTGATATCAGCATAGAAAAAATAAGCTAGAATAATGCCTATTATAACAGAAATAAGTAATATCTTTATATATTTTTTCATGTATCTCACCAGATACATAATAACACACAAGTATTAAAATATTTGTCGAAATAAGAAAGTAAAATTAATTTTTATGAAGTAAATTTATTTTACCTGCTTGGGCTTCTTTTATAATGTTAAGCCAAAGGTCATTTATAACGTTTCTTTCCTTCTTAGGATGTACTAAGAATCTTATTGTAAATTCAATATGATTATCTTTATATTCTGTGTATATGATAGGTTTTAAGTTGTTGTAATATATTCTATAAGTGCCACAAGCATCATCGATAGCTTTATCCATTTTCTTTGGAATAGCTTTTATTACTTCATTATTATTAACTATTTTATAAAGTATCTTTTTAGTTTGGTCTATATTAGAGGTAAAATCAACATTAACAACAAGTTCTGACCAAATATATTTAAAAGCAGTCGTATAGTTTTTTAATGGTTCACTAAATATCTTAGAATTAGGTATATTTACAATAATACCACTACTTTGTTCACCATTTAATCTATCCCCTAGTTCTAAGACTTTAAAACTCATACTACTTATTAAGACTACATCGCCTTTAATTCCAGCAAGTTCTATTCTATCTTCAATGGCAAATGGTTTAGTAAGTTTAATATAAATTCCTGCAGTTAAATTTAATACTACTTCTCTTAAAGCAATGGTAGCTCCGGCAGATATAAAAGATATTATTGTAACTATATTTTTTAAATGGCCTTCCCAAAGCATAAATATACTTAAGAAAATAATTACATTACTTAATAGATTTAAAAATTGATTAAATTTAAAAATATTCTTACTAGAATGTTTAGTTAAAGAATATAACTTACAAAATATTTTATTTATTAATTTAAAACCTATGATAATAGCTATAGATAATATTACTAAGATAATGTATTCATTATTTATAGAAGTTACCCCCTTTAATTCATTTATAACATTATTCATTATATTCACTCCTTTCCTTAGGGACTACTATAATAGCACAAATTTTATATTTTGGAACATAGAAAAAGACAACTTTACATATAAAGTGTAAAGTTGTCTTGGTTATTTTATCTTTTTAACTGATGCATCATAAATCTCAGAAATAGTACTATTTAATGTACTAGTAAATTCTTCATCAGACATAGATACATCTAAACCTTCGAGTAAAGCTCTTGAAAAAGATGCTATCATTTTTTTATTTTCTTTTAATTTCGCACAAGCTACGCTTCTTTCAAAGCCGCCTGATAAAGCTACGAGCCTTAAAACATTTTTGAAACGAAGTAAATCATTATAATAGTTTGCTACTTCTGGTAATGTAAATTTAAACATTAAATAGTCTTCCTTTTTAGTTCGATATAAATTCTTTATTATTTCGCTTTTTAAGAAAGATTCGATTTGTTTTTTATTTGATGAATTTATATCTACTTCAGGTTCTATGATAGGTATAAGACCATGCGCTATGATTATTTTAGCTATCTTAAATTGTTGTTCGACAACCTTTTTAATGCCATATTCATTATATTCTTTTATCACCGAACGCATTTTTGTACCTATGATTCCATACTCTTTAGCTTTTTTTAGTCTTTCTTCAAGATTAGGTATATCTTTAAGAAGTTGGACACCGTCAGATTCTTCCTCAAGACCTACATCTATTTTTAGAAAACTAGGAATACCCTTATTTTCAAGATATTTTACTGTATTTATTCCATCAATATCTCTTTCCATAGTATTTTCAAATAAAATAACTCCGAGAATTCTTTCATCAAAAGATTCATTAGTTATAATCCTTGAGCGCATCGCATGAATATAATCAAACATAACTTCATCACTAGTTATATCATCTTCCTTTATACCATATCTTGCCAAAGTTTTTTTACTACTTCCGCCACTTTGGTCTAAAGCAGCGATAAATCCTTTCTTATTTTTTAAATCTTCAATTATTTCCATTTCTTACCTCCATTTTAATTAATTTTGCATGAAGTACCACTCTATCATGTTCCTTATAACAGGTAGATAAAGTAAGTATCTTGTCATTTTCATTTAATGTAACATCAAACTTAAATTCACTTCTTTCTTTAAGCATATTTAAAAAACTTACATCGCTAAAATTAGTTTCTAAGTAATCGCTTGTTTCAGGAATCCTGTAAACACTAAATACTTGCCATAAAGTATTTTCATATTGTGTAGATACTTTAACAATGTGATTTTCTTTATTATTATACCAATTACTTTCTATTATATTTTTTAAAGAACCAAACATAGTTCCATCTATTCTTCCATGAGCATAAATAATTGTATTTTTATCAAAGTTTGCAACACTATTACGATAATCCATGAATACCCAGCCGGCAGAATTATATTTTTTATTAAAATCTTTAGTTAAATAATAAGTATTATTTGTAGTTTGTACAACAGGGTAATTTATATTTGTGCCACTTACCTTTATCCACGCTACAGTGTCATTATTTATTTCTAATAAATTATTAAAATCAACATTTATAAGATTCATCTTTATATAATCCCAATAGATATTATCATCTTCATCCTGCGGGGGATTAACAATTTGGGTTGCATCATTATCTTCGACTTCATAAACCTTGGTAATCTCTTGTATTTCTTCCACTTGTTTTTTAGTATTTCTAGCATCCTTTGCCCATCTTAATATATTGTAACTTGAATAAAGGCATATACTTCCAAAAACAATTAAGAAAAGGACAATAAACTTTTTCTTCAAAACAAGCTTAGTTTTTTTCTTTTTCATTTATTTAGCTCAAGTTCTATTTTATTTATGCTAGGTACAAATTTACGATAAACAACTCCACATTCATCAAATAATTTCCTTGATGCAACAACATTTACTTCATCATGATATTTATCACTTAAGTAAATAACTTCTTTAATACCACTTTGGATAATTGCTTTCGCACATTCATTACAAGGAAATAAAGCGACATATATCTTAGAATTTTCTAAATCTCTTTTATTACCACGGAAGTTTAATATTGCATTAAGTTCTCCATGACATACATACAGGTATTTCGTTTCAAGAGGATTTCCTTCTCTATCCCACGGAAATACATCATCATGAAAACCATTCGGAGCGCCATTATAGCCAATTGATAAAATTCTATTATCTTCACTTACGATGCATGCTCCAACTTGAGTAGATGGGTCTTTACTGCGAAGAGCAGAAAGTTTAGCAATACCCATGAAATACTCATCCCATGATAAATAATCTTTTCTTTGTTTTTTTATATCCATTATTTCACATCCTTACTTATTTATTGTAACATTTTTTTCTTAAAAAAAGAAGTTGTTTTATTACAACTTCACAATTTCTTTAACTTTTTCAGGGTTTTCTAAGTCAATTTCAAAGCTATTTTGGTTTATCATATCCTTTACCATAACTTTTTTATTTATTATTTCATTTTCCCCAAGGATAATTACATATGGAATTTTTTCCCTATTTGCATAGTCTAGACTTTTCTTTAGTTTTCTATTTTTCATCTCTATGTCAACATTAAAACCATAGTCTCTAAGTTTATTGGCAAGAATCAAAGACTCAGACTCAGTATTCATTGGAATAATATAAAATGTTACATCAGATAAACCTTGGAAGTCATCTCTATTTTTAAGTAATTCATAAATAGATGTTAAACCAAAGCTTATACCAACAGCAGGATAAACCTCACCATCATTTATATAATCAGTAATCATTTTATCGTACCGGCCTCCACCCCCGATGGAACTAGTTAAAGCACCACTTTTTTCATAAACTTCAAAAACATTGCCAGTATAATAGTCTTGGCCACGCGCTAAGGTTAAATCTAACTTACAAATGTCTGCGTATCCTAAATCTTCAATATAACCTCTTAAAGCCTCTATTTCTTTGACGCCTTGCAAAAGTTCTTCATCAACACTATTTATAAATACAGGGCTTGTTTTATCAAAATCTATATTAAATAATTCAAGTAATTTATCTATTTCTTCTTCAGTAAGAGATAAATCAAGTAAATATTCTTTAAGTTCTCTATTGGTTATTTTATCCATTTTATCAATAACGGTGATAACTTTATTTACTAACTCTTCTTTAACTGTGCATGTCTTTATTAAACCACGCATTAAATTTCGATTATTATATTTTATTATTATATCAATATTTAATTTTTTAAAAGCTCTGATGTATAAACTTAATAAATCTGCCTCAATAGCTTCCCCAGATATACCAACAACGTCGGCGTCGCATTGAGTAAATTCTCTATCTCTACCTACCTTAACAGGGCCATCTCTAAAGACTTTGGCTATTTCATATCTTTTGAAAGGCATTGATACATTATTTTTATTTAATGCTATAAATTTAGCAAAAGGCACTGTTAAGTCATATCTTAGCCCTAGTTTTCTATCACCTTGGTCAGTTAATTTATATATTTCATTTAATAAATCATTATTTTCATCATACTTATCTACAAGCATATCTAAATAACACAGAATTGGCGTTTCAATTGAGGCAAACCCATATTCCATGAACGTTTCTTTTAAAACATCATTTATATAATTTCTAATTTTTTGTTCTTTAGGTAAAAAATCATAACCACCTTTGACATTTTGAATCTTCATATTATTCTTCCTTTCTTATTTAAAAAAGCAATACTACAGACCTTTCTAAGCAAGCTAATTATAGCATACCAAAGTTATATTTGTCAAAAAAAGTGTATAAAAAATAGAACTTCTCTAAAAGTTCTATTTTTAAGTGAATTGGAGACCAGATTCACACTATCCTTTTTATTCTAGCTACTGCTAGCTTAATTAAATTATAAGTTATTAACACTTACTTTGCAATACATTTTACATGTACCTTTACACCTCATTTACGTTACTTAACCATTGCTTGTTTTAATTTTCTTACCACTTTCTTTTCAATTCTAGATATATAAGACTGACTTATTCCTAGCATTTCTGCCACTTCTTTTTGGGTATATTCCTTAGTATTATTAAGTCCATATCTTAAAGTCATTATCTCTTTATCTCTATCTGGTAGTTCATCTATTTCTCCAGATAATACTTCTTTATCTACTTGTTTTTCATATTCCTTTGGAACTAAGTCTATCTCGGTACCAAGGATATCTTCAAGATGAAGTTCATTGCCTTCAGCATCATAGTTAAGGGCATCTTCTAAAGATACTTCTGTTCTTCTTCTTTTGTTCTTTCTTAAAAACATTAATATTTCATTTGAAATACACCTTGATGCATAAGTAGCTAGCTTAATATTTTTATCAACCTTATAAGTATTAATTCCTTTGATTAAACCAATTGAACCTATACTAACTAAATCTTCAATATCATAAGAAGTATTCTCATATCTTTTAGCTAAGAAGACCACTAGTCTTAAATTATGTTCAATTAAAATATTTCGAGCCTCTTCATCACCTTGTTTAGCTTTAATAAGATATTTTAACTCATCTTCCTTAGATAATGGGGGTGGAAGTTTATCTGTTGCTCCCACAAAAAATACTTCATTATATTTAATCTGTAACCACGCAATTATTTTTCTAAGCATATATCCTCCAATAAATTGTAATTAAGTAATACATCTGCTCCATTTAAATTAAATTCATCATTACTTATACCTACTAAGTAATTAGTATAAATAGAGTTGTTTACTTTTAAATATTTTATTTTAAAACACTCTAATAAACCATATTTATTTAATGATTTATAAGGTACATACATAGGACTTCTGATATTAATATAACTAGATAAAAGTTTTTTTGACATAATAATAACATACTTCTTAGTAATAGGGTCTTTAAGTTTATTACCTGAATCAATAAAACCATTACAGAATAAAGTTTTACCATTAGTAAAGACTATTTCTAGTTTACAATTAAAATTATATGTTACTTTATATTTTATATGCTCATAAATATATAATCCTAGGATAACTGGAGCTATTATTAAAAGAAGTATATAGTTTATACTAAGACCATCAAAGTAAAAGATTAAGCCATCTTTTTTATAACTAAATTCTATATCAAGTAAATAAAGAAAACCACCAAGAATAACACTACACATATAAAGATAAAGTAAATTAGTAAAAGTATATTTAATATTTTTATATTTAAAAGCTATTAGAACCATTAAAATACTAACTAGTATTTTCAATATAAATAGAATTACTTTATTAAATGGCAAGAATAATATTATTAGGGATAAAGCTCCAAGTAAGCTTGCTAAAACAAGTCTTTTTAGATGCATATGTCTTTTTAAAGTAATATCTATAGTCATAAGAAGTAGTAAGTCATATGCAAAGTTTAAAAGAAATACTAAATCTAAATAGATTTTCATTTTTATCACCCGAGATTATTATACTAAAAAAAGCAACAGTAATTTGTTGCTTTTTGTCGAACACATTTAATTTTTAATAATTATCACTTCGAAGGAATGGTGGAATTTCATATTCATCATCTATATCTGGTGTTTGTCTTCTTTTTTGAACATGAACTTCATCACTAAATAAAGCTTCTTCTCCTACTTCATCATCAAAGCCTGTAGCAATAACAGTAACAATAACTTCATCAGTTAAGTTGTCGTTCTTTATAGCACCGAAGATAATATTTATATCTGAGTTAGCTGCTTCTCTTACTGTTTCTACAGCATCTTCGATTTCAAATAATGTAAGGTTTTTACCACCAGTTACATTTACAATAGCGTTTGTAGCACCCTCAATCGTAGCTTCCAAAAGGGAATTAGATACTGCTTGTCTTGCCGCTTCGATAGCTCTATTTTCACCAGCATTACAACCAATACCAATAATTGCTGTACCACTTTTTTCCATAACAGTTTTAACATCGGCAAAGTCTAGGTTGATTACCCCTGTAACAGCAATTAAATCGGAAATAGATTGAACACCTCTGTGTAAAACATTATCTACTTCTTTAAAGGCATCTTCAAAACTTGTAGTTTTATCAATTAATTCTCTTAATCTATCATTTGGTATAATAATTAAACTATCAACATGAGTTCTTAGTTCTTCAAGCCCAACAAGGGCATTTTCCATTCTCTTTTTACCTTCGAATCTAAAAGGCTTAGTTACAATACCTACGGTTAATGCTCCCATATCTTGAGCAATTTCCGCAATAATTGGGGCTGCACCTGTACCAGTACCGCCACCAAGGCCACAAGCAACGAATACCATGTCAGCACCTTGCAAAGCCTCTTCAAGTTCATTTTTACTTTCTAAAGCAGCACTTCTTCCAACCTCAGGATTGGCACCAGCACCTCTACCACCAGTAATATTCTTTCCTATTTGTATTTTATTTTGACATAAAGAAGCATTTAAAACTTGCAAATCTGTATTAACTACATAAAATTCAACACTTTTAACTCCTTCTTCAATCATGCGGTTAACAGCGTTACACCCGCCGCCGCCTACGCCAACTACTTTAATCTTGGCAATTTGATCCATCTGTAATCCATTCATAATTCATTCTCCCTCTAATTATCGAAAAAGTATCCAAACAATTTACCTAATAAGGAATCATCTGAGATATTTATCTTTTTATGTATTCCACTTAATTCTTCTTGTTCTTCAATAGTAAATATTGAAAAATCTTTATTTCTAAGTCTTAATCTACTGTCATAATATTTAATAAGTCCAACACTAGTTGCATATTTATTATGTCTAGCACCAATTTCCGTAACCACTCCAAGCTTGGCATCTTTAAAAACATAATCAAGAACATTTTTAAATTCTGCCATTTCTGTTACTCCCCCTGTAACAATTATATAACTAATTTCCTTTTTTGTTAAGAGGTTTATTTGTTTTTTTGCTAAATTTAGTAATTCTTCTAGTCTTTGCATCACAATTTCACTAGCATCATACTGATTTATCTTAATTTTATCACCATTTTTATTTTCTAAAATCACTGATTCATTAGGTTGAGCATTAGTTTTATCCGCAAGAGTTATAGTTTCTTTTAAATATATTGCATCATTTCTACTTATTTTATAAACATAACCTAAATCATAATCTATTACTTCACCACCCATATCAATAACTTCTGAGCCGGTTATTATTCCTTTGTTAAATATGGATACCGTTGTCTTAGATGCCCCAATATTTATAACGGCACCAACTTCTTCGCTATTTTGGTTATCTTTAAACTCATAATAATCACCAATAGAACCCACTGTTACATCAACTGTGGTAACACCTATCTTTTCTAAGCACTTAATAATAGGTGTAACATTTTTCTTAGGTACTGTAGCTACGACTACTTTTACCTTTAACTTTTCGGCATGCACATGCAAAGGATTACTTGTAACATTTTCATCATTTACCAAAAATTTTGTTGGAAGTATAGCAACGATTTCTCTATTATCCATAACTTTATTATAAACTGCGGTATGCATTGCTTTTATAATATCAGCACCCGTTACTAAGTGTTCCTCATTTGTAATAGAAGTATATCCTTCGCTTAAGAAACACTCTAAATTATTACTTGGACTACTGACAATAACTTTAGTTATTTTAAGATTTAGTTGTTCCTCTGCTTTTTTAAATACATCACTAAGAGCTTCAATAGCACTTTCAGCGTTAACAATAAAACCTTTTTTAATACCTCGGGCTGGAGTATCTACACATGCCAAGATATTTAATTTATTACGAACTATTTCCCCAACAACAAGTTTAATAGTGTGACTTCCAATATCTAAACTAGCTATTATCTTTCGCATGCATTCATCTCCTATTACCTTATAAACAATTATATCTAAAAAACCCCATTCATGCAAGGGGCTTATGTAAATTTGTTAAAATTATTAATTGGAAAATAAATCACTATGGCTGCCGGTATCAAAAAGTAATAAAATCAAATTATCATTTTGCATTTTATATATTAACAACCAATCAGGCATAATATGGCATTCGTAACAATCTTTGTCATTCCTCTCCCTTATTCTTAAATTGAAGTATTATTGGTGTCCCATCAAAATCGATATTATTTCTTATTTGGTTTTCTAAATATCTTTCATAACTAAAATGGATAAGTCCTTTGTTATTTACTTGAAAAGTAAACTTTGGTGGGCAACTTCCAGTTTGACTAGTAAAGTATATTTTTAGTCTTTTGCCCTTATATGATGGAGGCTCATGCATACTTACAGCTTCCATAATAATGTTATTTAAAACTGAAGTTTTCACGGTTTTACGATTATTATTGTAAGCATTTATTACCTCAGGCATAAGTCCAGATAGTCTCTTTTTAGTTTTAGCACTTAAAAACACTGTGTGAGCATAAGGAATAAATTGAAATTCATTTTTAATTAATTCCTTCCAGGTTTTAATATCTTTATCAGGGTTTTCAATCGTATCCCATTTATTGACACATATAACTATTCCCTTGCCAGCATCTAAAGCATAAGATGCGATGTGTTTATCATGTTCTATGATGCCTGCCTCGGCATCTATTACTAAAACACATACATCACTTCTATCTATTGCTTTTAAACTTCTTATTAAACTATATTTTTCAACTTGTTCATAAATCTTACCTTTTTTTCGCATTCCCGCGGTATCAATCACAGTTATTTCTTCATGATTATATTTAAATTTAGTATCTATGGCATCTCTTGTGGTACCTGCGATATCACTTACAATAGATCTTTCTTCATTTAAAAGAGCATTGATTAAACTACTTTTACCTACATTTGGTCTACCTATGATACAAAACTTTAAAGAATCATCTTGAACAACTTCTTCTTCAGGCAAATCACTTGTAATTGCCTTTAAAAGAGTGTCAAAACCAATATTGTGAGAAGCACTTATACCTATCATTTCCCTAAACCCAAGTTCATAATAGCTATATATATTCTCTTGTTTCTTTTCATTATCTATTTTATTAACTACAACAATAACTTCTTTACTGGATTTATGAAGTATCTCCGCAACTTTTTTATCACTTGCATCAGCATCACTATTGCCATCAACTACGAATAAAACTAAATCTGCCTCATCTATAGCAAGGGTTGCTTGTGCTAAAATATCTTTAGCAAAGTCATCATCCCCTAAAGTAATTCCTCCAGTATCAATTAAATGAAAACTTTTTCCATTTGCTTCTACCTTACCATAAATTCTATCTCTAGTAACACCAGGAGTATCCATAATAATAGATTTATTTTCTTTAATTAATCTATTAAAGATACTACTTTTACCCACATTAGGTTTACCTACTAAACATACTGTTTGCATTTTTACCTACCCTCCTATATATTTTGCATATACCCGATTATTTTTACGATATATTTGAATTTTATCTTGTAACATACTTTCATTTGTTACATTATTAATTAAATCAACAGCACCCGCGCTATTTGTTTCCGTTGATTTAAAATAAGCACCATTAATTAATCTTTCTACGGTAACCATAGTACAATAACTATATTGAACTTCACTTACAGTGCAACTAGAAGTTAACTCAGCGGGATTTTCTTGCCCATACACAATAGCTGCAGCTTCAAGATTTTGAATCTTAGTGTCTAACAAATCTTGGTAAGAGTCATTTCTAATTTTCATTATATTTATTGTCCCAATCGTAGCTATTATACCAAGTATTACAATAACAGCTAGTATCTCAATTAATGTAAACCCTTTTTTACTTGAACCTATTTGCATATACTACCTCTCAATTCTTATTGGGTCGCTTTTACTTCCTATACCTGATTTATATTTTACAGAACTAGAGATGTAAAAAGAAGGTCTTATTGCACAATAATTTGGAAAAATTCTATCAAATACATTTCCGTCAGTATTAATTGAAAAAGCTTTATTAGTATACTCAGTTGATTTTGTAATTGTCCATTCATGAATACCCATATACATCCAGTTTAATGAAGTATATGAATTATAATTTGATAAACTACTATTCCATACGCTTTTATCAGCAGCATAAGCATAATCCGTAACATAAACTAATCCAATTTTTGTATTAACATATGCGGAAGAATTTATAACCTCTTTTTTATATGTTTCAATTAACTTAGTGCTTGTTAAGTCACTTGAACTAAGTCCGCCAATTTTCCAATTTACTGAAACAATGTAATTAGCCCATGTACCCAAACTATTTAAAAAACTTGTATTTAAATTAGCTGTGTTTAAACTACTTGTACGCCAATTATTTACTTGACTAGAATTATACCAATAACCACCAATAAACCCAGAATATGCTCCTTTATAATAAGTAGAATCAGGTTCTATATAATGATACCAAGCCCCTTTAGTTCCGGCGCCACCAGAACGATATTCATAATCATATTTAACCAATTTTAATAATTCTTCATCTACCCCATGATTACTTTTTTTAAATATTCCAATTATCCGATATAAATTGGCGTGAGGGCATGTTTTTGCATCGCTACCAAAACATATAAAATTATTGGGATTAGCACCAGAATATCTTATAGAATCATCAACAAATTCATCATCTGATTCAGTAACTTTTACAACTCCAGTCTCATTAGTATTATTATCTTCATCTAATTTTTTTACACAATTACTTAATTCAGTTCCGCTTGGGCAAGCTTCATTAATGTTAGCATAACCAATCTTCACGGTATCATCTTCGGTAATATAGTTCGCATATATCCTGTTATTTTTACGATATATTTGAATTTTATCTTGTAACATACTTTCATTTGTAACATGATTAATTAAATCAACAGCACCCGTGCTATTTGTTTCCGTTGTTTTAAAATAATTTTCATTAATTAGTGTTTCTACGGTAACAATAAGACAATAATCATATTTAACATCATTTACAGTACAACTAATTAATTTTTCTTGATTTTCTTGCCCATATATGATGGCTGTTGTCTCAATATTTCGAATCGTTGTATCTAATAATTCTTCATAAGAATTATTTTTTGCTTTCATAATATTTATTGCCCCAATCGCAGCTATTATACAAAGTATTACAATAACAGCTAGTATCTCAATTAATGTAAACCCTTTTTTTTTCATAGTTTTTCCTCTATTATACTTAACACTTCACTTTTTCCTTTTTTAGTAACAGTTGAAAATGTTATAAATTCATCATCTTCAAATTTTAATGTATCTTTAATTAGTTTATCTTGTTTAATACGATTATTCTTACTTATTTTATCATACTTTGTTGCAACTATAGTAATATCTAAGTTATAATACTTTAAAAATTCATACATTAATAAGTCATCTTCCGTGGGCTTATGTCTATAGTCAATTAACATAAATACATGTTTTAAATTTGGTCTTTCTTTTAAATATTCTTCAATCATTAAACCAAATTTCTTTTGCGTATCCTTGCTTACACTAGCATACCCATAGCCAGGGACATCCACAAGATAAAAGCTATCATTAACCTTATAAAAATTAAGAGTTTGTGTTTTACCTGGTTTAGAACTAGTCCGAGCAAAATTCTTTCTTTCTATGATGTTATTAATAAAACTGCTTTTACCAACATTACTTCTTCCTACAAGTAAAAATTCAGGGCAATTATCATCTGGGTACTGACTTCTTCTTACCGCGATAATTGGCTCTTTGACATTTTCTATTTGCATAAAATAATCACCTACACATAATTATACATTATTTCATGGAAAATTGCAAATATTCATAGAATTAAATGGGGAGGAATATCATGAATAATATAAACTTTCCTCCAAATATTGACCCTCACACCTTTTCGATTATAGCGGTGGCAGTTGGTTACGCTACCGTTGGAAACTATAATGTAAATGAACAAAACTCGATTGGCAACTGGCTTATTTTGGTGGGACAATATCTCCTTACCCATGCAGCCCAACAGCAATTAATTGAGGGAAGAAATGCAAATAAGCAAAATAAAAGTAAGCAAAATGATATAGACCTTTTGCTTACTGCTATAAATAAAATTTATGAAGAGTTACAAAAACTTAAATAATTATTTATTATTAAGAATAGTATTTATTTTATCCTTTGCTGCCTCAACTGTTTCATAATCAGGTTTCATAACATATAGTTTAGTCTTTTTATAACTATAAACATAATCATAGGAATCAGTTCCATTTACACTAATGGAATTTATTTGCCAGCTAGAATTATCTTTAAGTTGCATCTTTATTAGTTTAGATATATCATCGTCACTAATATTAGTTATGAATTTACCCTTTATAGATGAAAGCAAACTAGTATAATTGGTAATTATTTTTGGGCTCATAGCTTTATTAATAATCGCAGTTAAAACTCTTTGTTGATTTTCCCCTCTAGTGCGATCTCCTTCTTTAAAAGATTTTCTTTCTCTTGCAAAAGATAAAGCTTTCTTACCATCTAGAAAGTTTTCACCCTTTTTATAAGTATAACCATCTTGAGAAGTAAATGTATATGGTGAATTTACTGTTATGCCATCTAAGGCATCGACAATATCTATAAGAGTTGTAAAATTAACTTTAACATAATAGTTTATTTTAGTTGTAAATAAATCTTCTAGGGTATTAATACTTTCATCTATACCATAAATACCCGCATGAGTAAGTTTATCATACTCACCATTTTTATGAAGTTTAACATAATAATCACGTGGTATATTAGTAAGAAGTATTTCTTTAGAAACAGGATTAACTGTAATAATAATATTTACATCACTTCTAGATACTTTATTTATACTTCCATAAGTATCTATACCCGATATGTATATATTAAATGGTGTGTTAATTACATCAACATCTTTTTTTATAGTGTTACTTTTTATATCTACACTAAAAGTATCTATTACTTTAAGATGGCTATATTCTTCAAAGTTTTCTTCTTTTAATATATCAAGAGTAGATTCTTCAAGTAAGATAGCACTTACCTTTTTATTATTTAAACTACTTATTAAAGAAGCAATATCTATTTGTAATACTTCTTTATAATCTACTTTATTTTTTAGTTTTTCTATAGCTTTTTGAAGGCCTGCACTATTTTGATCATCTAGATAACTAATCATTTTGTCATTTAAATCATCCATACTTTTTATTTTACTTGAACTAAGAACTATTAAACTATATTTCTCTGTTTTATATTCATTATAACCAAATGATTTTAAGAATCCTAAAGTATTAAATCCATAATGAATACCTAAAGTCATAATACATATTAACGATAAAGATAAAAGTCCCCCAATAATATTTCTAATATGGCCTTTGCTTAGCAAAAGGGATGAGACTATTAAGTTTATAATAACAATTAAAATAACAAAAACAATAAAATATTCAAGAGGAAATACATTTATAAAATAAACTAAAAACATAACTATAAGGCTTAATATACCTAAGAAAATACATAAATATCTATGAAAAATTATTTTATTATTTTTACTTCTTTTCTTCATATAACTATCCTCGAGATTTTCGATATCTTTCCTTTGGATCTAAATGTTTTTTTCTAAGTCTTATTTCAGTTGGAGTTACTTCGATATATTCGTCATCTTCGATAAATTCTAAAGCTTCTTCCAAAGTAAATTTCTTAGCTTTATTTAAAACAATAGCATCATCAGCATGAGCACTTCGAGTGTTAGTTAGTTCTTTATTTTTACATGGATTAACATCCAAATCACCTTCTTTATTAGCAATACCTATAATCATACCAATGTAAACATCCACGGATGGGTCAACAATCATTGTACCTCTACTACTTAAGTTGTATAGAGAATAACCAAAGGTTGTACCATTTACCATAGATACTAAAACGCCATTTTTACGTCCAGTTATTGCACCTGCATAAGCACCATAAGAATCGAAAGAACGAACCATGATTCCTTCACCCTTAGTTTCGGTAATAAATGTCCCACGATAACCAATTAAACCACGGGTAGGAACTAAGTATTCTACCTTAGTGTAGCCTACTTCCCCAGGGGTAACACTTTGCATGATACCTTTTCTTTCATTTAAAGAGTTTATGACAGTTCCTGAGTATTCATTTGGCACGTTAACTACAACCTTTTCATAAGGTTCACATTTTTTACCATCAATTTCTTTAAAAATAACTTCAGGTTTAGAAACTGATAGTTCATAGCCTTCCCGACGCATATTTTCCAGTAAAATGGATAAATGAAGTTCCCCACGACCACTTACTTTAAATCCATCAGCACCCTCAAGTTGTTCAACTTTTAAACCAACATTGGTTTCAAGTTCTTTTTCAAGTCTATCTTTTAAGTGTCTGCTTGTTAAAAATTTACCACTTTGACCAGCGAAAGGTGAATTATTAACTAAGAAGTTCATTGATAAGGTAGGCTCTTCAATAACAATCTTAGGAAGAGGATTAATAACATCTTTTTCACAAATAGTATCCCCGATTGATACATCAGCGCATCCTGCAACTGTTACAATATCACCGTAGTACGCAACAGGTACTTCAACCCTTTTGATTCCTTCATTAACAAATAGTTTTGTAACTCGGAAAGATTCTACTTTTCCTTCGTTTGTTGCCAAAGATACGGTTTCTCCAGCTTTTATTTTTCCTTTATTTATTCTGCCTATCCCAAGTCTTCCAATATAATCATCATAATCTAGTTGACTTACTTGCATTTGCAAGGCATCTTTTTCACTACCTTCGAATGGTTTAGTTGTTTTAACAATAGTTTCAAAAAGTGGAGTTAAATCTTTACCTTCATCCCCCATGTTATAAACAGCATAACCACTTCTAGCACTTCCATAAAGAATTGGAAAATCAAGTTGTTCATCTGTTGCGCCAAGTTCCATAAACAAATTAAAAGTCATATCGACAACTTCGATGGCTCTCTCATCTTTTTTATCAATCTTATTAATAAACAAAATTGGTTTTAAATTATTTTGCAAAGCTTCCTTTAAAACAAATCTAGTCTGAGGCATTGGGCCTTCAGCAGAATCTACGAGTAAAATAACTGTATCAACAGTCTTAATGACTCTTTCAATTTCACTTGAAAAATCAGCATGGCCAGGAGTATCCACAATGTTTATTTTGTAATCCTTGTACTTTATCGCACAATTCTTCGCGGTAATAGTGATGCCTCTTTCTTTTTCAATATCTCCGCTATCCATTACACAATCTACTAATTCTTCATTTGCTCTAAAAACGCCACTTTGTCTAAGTAAGCCATCAACTAAAGTTGACTTACCAGCATCAACGTGTGCTACGACAGCAATATTAATGATTTTATCCATATAACTTCACCCTTTTTCTGTAAATACCAATAGATAATAATACAATTTTCTCTAAAAGTCAAGAAAAATAGTCAGAAAATTTTAGATAAGGATTGGATAACTCATTTACATTGATATTCTTTGTTTTTAATCATATCCTGATTAGTTCTACTTACATCTAGTTCAAAATTTACTACTCTTTTTTGATTACTTCCTAAGTTATATCCATAAGGATTAGAATATTCCATTTTAAGCTTTTCTAGCCTACTTTTACTTTCAATGTCGTATCCTTTATAATAGTAATCACTCATTTTAAACATAATATCACCTTACTTATATTATGTTTATATTTTTATAAATTATAACAAATCACTAAATTTATTTTCGCAAACTAAATTAACCTTTATTGTAGTATGTTCTTTAATGGCTTTATAAATTAAATCTTTATAAGGTATTAACTCTTCATATTCTGCGCAAAGATTAGCGTTTGGGTTTATAACTGGGTGTTTTGGCACAAAAACAGTACAACAATCTTCATAAGGAAGTGTCGATATATCATAAGTACCTATTTTTTTAGATATATCTATTATTTCTAGTTTATCAAAACACGCAACTGGTCTTATAACAGGCATCTTTACTACTTCATTTATAGCTCTCATACTTGTTAATGTTTGACTTGCTACTTGCCCAATAGATTCTCCATTTACAAGAATATTACATTTATTTTCATTAGCAATAATAGCGCTTATTCGATACATCATTCTTCGCATAATGGTAATTAAATACTCATGAGGTATATTTTTTAAAATAGACTCTTGAATTTCCGTAAAGTTTATGACATGCAGCTTTACCTCAGTGTTATATTTAGCTAAAACTTTAGCTAGTTTTAAAACTTTTTCTTTCGCTTGGTCACTTGTATGCGGAGGGCTTTCAAAATAAATAGCTTCAATCTTAACACCTCTTTTTATAGCAAGATAACCGGCAACTGGAGAATCTATACCTCCACTTAGCATCAGTAAACCTTTACCTAAAGTTCCAACTGGGTAACCTCCCAGACCTTTAATGCCTCCAAAATAATATAAAATTTCCTCATTTCTTATTTCAATATTAATTAAAACCTCGGGATTATGAACATCTACCTTTAGATTGGGAATGTTCTTAAGAATTACTCCCCCGATTACTTTACTTACTTCCATGGAATTAAGGGGATATGAT
Organism: Agathobacter sp.; assembly: GCA_963628465.1. Taxonomy (GTDB): domain Bacteria; phylum Bacillota_I; class Bacilli_A; order RF39; family UBA660; genus Onthocola_B. The sequence continues at coordinate 24,107 of CAVGEW010000037.1, forward strand.
TTATTACTTCGCTTAGTTTCTACTTTAAATGTTTTAAATGATTTATCCTTAATTAAATCAAGAACTTCCCCTTTTAAATCTTGAATATCCATATTACTTGAAGTATATCCTTCGATTATTTCTTGGATACCAAATACATTTTGTAAATGTTTAATTACTTCATTAAAATTATCTGTTTCAATAAACATTCTCCCAAAATCATAATAAACTGCATGATTTATTCCTTTAAGAGTAGTTTCAATATTATCTTTTAATTTACTTATAAAAAAGTTTTTATTATCTTTTTTAGTACTTAGTTCACCATATTTTATAATTATAATCTTTTTCATATATACACCGCTTTCTTAGATATTTTATCACACACCGCAAGAAAAAACTAGCATTATAACTAGTTTTAACACAAATACACTTTTGCCAAATACTATAAGCTCTTTTTCACTTATAGTTTTCCTTTATCAATTTTTCTTTTTAAATTTTCTACTTCAATTTCTGATAGTTTGGTCGCCGAAGCGATATTTTTAATAGGTATTTGGCAGGTTGAATCTTTTAAAAGTTCTATAGCTATTTCTTGAGTTATTTTGTTTTCTACAAAAGCTCGTTTTACTTCTCGTTCCATGTCTTCGCCATCTTTGTCTTACAATAAGTTGATGCAAATAAACTTCGTTAACAAATATATCATCATTTTCAAAAACTAAATCAGCTTTGCTATTTACAACATCTGGATGTACAGAAATATCAGGATTTAATGGAATCAAGCTCTGACTTAATACTTCAACAGGTGTACCAATGATTAAGCTTATCAATTTAGTTAATATTTTTCACTTAATTTAGAGCGATAATTTTCCAAAATATCTATGGTTTCTTGCATGCTTTTCGATGCACATATTAAGTTTTTAACACTACTTGCATCAGGCATACCTTTTAGATAATTAAGTAAATGCATTCGCATTTCTAGGATTGCTGGTCTTTCACCCTTTTGAAGACATAGTTTTTCTAAATGATATTCCATCATATCTATTTTTTCATTATAGCTTACCTTTGAAGGCTCTATACCTTTTTCTAAGTACTCGGTGCATTCCTTGATAAGCCAAGGGTTTCCAAGAAGGCCCCTACCTATCATAACTGCAGCACAGCTAGTTTCATCAAGCATTTTTTTAGCATCATAGCAAGATAAAATATCGCCATTACCAATCACTGGAATATTAACATTTAAAACAACTTCCTTGATAACTGCCCAGTCTGCTTTACCAGAATAACCTTGTGTTCTTGTTCTTCCATGAATCGCTATAGCGCTAGCCCCAGCTTTTTCGCAAATTTTAGCTATTTTTACCGCATTTATAGACTTTGAATCCCATCCACTTCTTATCTTTACAGTGACGGGTACATCTACAGCATTTACAACTGCCCTTACTATTTGTTCTACTTTTTCTGGATTTTTCAAAAGAGCGCTACCGGCTTCATTTTTAATGGCTACTTTTGGTACGGGACAACCCATGTTTATATCAATAAAAACATTTGGATATAGCTTTGTTACCTTTTGTGCCGCCTTGGCCATCACATTCGGATTTGAACCAAATAATTGAACTGCAACAGGTATCTTAATGTTTTCAAGTCCTTCAAGCATCTCAAAAGTCTTTTTATTATTTCTTGATATTGCCTCCGCACTTATTAATTCGGTAACAGCATAGCCCAAACCCATACCCTCGCAAATTTTTATATATGTCGGATTAGATATACCAGCCATCGGAGCTAGGACTACTCTATTTTTAATTTCAACATTGCCAATAGAAAAATTCATTTTTTAAAAACTCCCATATCCCCGGTTTTAATTAAAAAAGCATTCGCATCATCGGTATCTAAATGAGCTTCAAAAAAACCATCATCACTAACTTTAGCATGAACTAAAACTTCACCTGGCTTTACTCCCCCAATTGCAAGAGTTAAAATATCACCATCACTTACTCCATACTTTGAAGCATCACTAGGGCTAAAATGTATATGTCTATCAGCAATTATAGCAAAATTCCCTGTTACCCGGGATTTCTTTGTCTCAATGGTAATCTCGCAAGCGTCCTTCAAATCACCGCTTTTACGAACCGGAGGAGTTATCCCTAAGTACCTCGCATCATGCGCCGATACTTCCACTTGATTATAACTACGAGCGGGGCCTACAACTCTCACATTCTTTATTTTTTTATTACCGCATTTTATCGTAACTGTTTCCCTCGCCGCAAACTGACCTACTTGATTAAGTTTTTTCTTTACATGTAATTTATGCCCAAATAGTTCATCTAAAGAATCTTCTGTTAAATGAAGATGTCTTGCACTTACACTTATTCTAACTTTTTCTTCCATACTAATCCTCCATATCTATAACATCACACTGAGTTATTTTACCCTTTTCTATTCTAAGTTTTATAATATTAATACTACTATCTACATCATCTAAGATAACTTTTTCATTAAAAGAAAGAATAAGTCTATCATCTAAATTATAACCTTTATCTAGCTTATCTAAAAGATAGCCTAGGATAGCGCTTCGCTGCGTAAAAATCACTATATCTTTATGAACTTGTTTCTTAATAATTCTATCTATGGCAATGTTCATTCGATTATTTACATCTTGCAAACTTTCTCCGTGTTTAAACTTAAAATCAAAGTTTCTCTCTTGCATAAATCTAAGCATTTTAATATTTCTTTTTCCCAAATCACCTAGTTTTAAATCATTTAAAAAAGAATTTATAATAATATTACTATTAACAACCGATGCATAATATTTTGCAGTATCTATGCTTGATGCATAACTTGACGAATAAATAACATCAGCTTTTATCTTTTTAGCAAGTTTAACTGCGAGTTTTTCTCCTTCAATAGAAAGAGGCCTATTTATTCTTTTGCTTTCTATATTATCATCTGTTTCATAGAAAATATCATCAATTACTAAATTATTACTAACTAAATATAGAATCACTATTTATCACCAATATAATTTTATCAAATAAATTACTTATTGACAATAGGGCTATAATAAACTATATTAGTATTAAGGGCGGGATGATTATGAAAAGAACATTAACAAAAATATTTAAACCAAATGCTAAAAGTTTAACTTTAAATGAAATTAAGGAAGCTCTTGGATATAAGAATATTACAAATATTGAAAAAAGACAAATAGTAAATAAACTATTAAAATTAGAATTAGATGGGAAAATATATTACGATTTTGTAAATAATTGTTATTATGCTTTTCCTTCTGATTTTTTTGTATCAAAAGTAAAAAAAATTGATAATGATGTAATTACATTCGGGGTAAATGGTAATCTTGAAGAAATGAAAGTTAATAACGAAAACATTAAAAAGAAAGATTATATAATAGTTAGAAAAACTAAAGATGGTTTTAAACTTGTCAAAGTAATTGGCAAAGATAAAGATTATGAAGATGAAAAAGATTTAGAAAAAATATATAATTTATTTAATCCTTGTTCAAGCATTCATACTTTTAAAGACTTACTTAGAATAACTAAAGCAAATGAAGAAGAACTAAAAAAGGTGCTTCATGAGCTTGAAAATGAAGGCATCATCTTTTATGATGCTGAAGAAGATGTTTTTAAAACAATGCCATCAAATTATTTTGTTACAACTGCTGAGGTATCTAAACGGGGATTTTATAAAGTTTATTTTAATGGCCTACCCTATACCCTTTCTCTAGAAACTACTAAAGGAATTCTTCCCTTTGATAAAGTTATTTTAAAAAAAGATAAAAAAGATATATCTTTAGTTAAGATTATTAAAAGAGCTAACCCTGAGATAGTTTGTGAAGTTTTGGAAAATAACCAAATAAAAATGGTTGGTAATAATAATATAAAAATTAGATGTTTAAGTGAGGAGTTTAAAAAATTGCATCTTCCTATAGGGACAAGATTTTTAGGCACTATTTCCAATGAAGGTTTTAACAATACTTATGAAGTGAAGTTTATCGAGGTTTTAGGGCATAAAAATGATTTAAATGCTGAACTTGAAGCTATTGCTATTAATAATGGTTTTAAAGTAAGGTATACAGATGAAGAAATAAAGGAAGCATACAGAATTCCTACAGAAGTTACAGATGAAGATAAAGTAAATCGGGTTGATTTAACAAATGAAAATATCTTTACTATCGATGGAGCCCACACCAAAGATATGGATGATGCAGTATCTATTAAAAAACTAGCGAACGGTAATTATGAACTTTTAGTTTCCATTGCGGCAGTATCGCACTATATAAAATACAATGGGCCTCTATTTATGCGGGCATCCCATAATACCACAAGCCTTTATCTTATAGAAAGTGTAAATCACATGCTTCATCCGGAGGTTTCAAATGGGATTTGCTCACTAAACCCAAATGTTGAAAGACTCGCTAAAAGCTATAAAATAGAAATAGATAATCATGGCCAAATCGTTGACTTTAGCTTTTTTGACAGCGTTATTAAGTCAAGGAAAAAAATGACTTATGAGGATTGTAACAAATTATTTGAAGAAAATATTATTCTTGAGGGTTATGAAGAATTTACAAGCGATTTATATCTCATGCAGGAACTAGCTCAAATAATTGATAACCGAAGGAAAGCGAATGGTGCCTTAGATTTTGACAGTAACGAAATAGAATTTATCTTAAGTGAAGATGGCCAAATTATAGATGTATCACATCAAAACAAAGGCCCAGCCCAAAAGATAATTGAAAACTTTATGGTTGTAACAAATGAAGCTATTGCTGAATATATGTATCATCTAGGTCTTGAATTTGTCTACCGAAACCATGAAATACCATTTGATAACAAGGTTAAGGAAACTGTAAAATTAATTACTTCACTAGGTTATAAAATAAACAATATATCAAATAGTGATGACCCTCATGTAATTCAATCTATTATAAATAGCCTAAATTCTAAAGAAGAATTCTTTATTCTCTCAGCTATCCTTTTAAGGTCAATGCCTAAGGCTTATTTTAGCACTGAAAACAAAGGACATTATGGCTTAGCTTTAAGTGCTTATTCCCAAACTACATCTCCAATTCGCCGATTACTTGATTTAATGATTGAATATATCCTTGATAATCTTGATAAAATATATGATGGTTCAATTAACATGAGTGAATTAAAAATAACTTTAAACAGTCTATGCCAAAGAGCTTCTATGATGGAAAGATGTGCAGATAAAGCAGAATATGAAGCTAATAAATTATATATGATAGATTATGTTTCTAAACATAAAGACTTAGAATATACAGGATTTATTCAAGAAATTACCCCAAATTATATGGTTGTTAAAACTAAAGAATTAATCGAGGGTATTGTCTATTTTGATGATATATTAGATGGAACTTATGCCTATAATCCTAATTGTAAGTGGTTAGAAAATCCTCGGACTAGACACAAAATAACTATAGGAAGTAAAATATCTCTTCAATTTAAAGAAGCGAACAGAGAATTTAGAATACTAAAGTTTTATGCAAATGTTAATAATCTTACTTTAACAAGGAAAAAAGACTATCACTAAAATAGTCTTTTTAATTATTTTTCTTCTTTGTCTATCACAAATGTTGCAAGCTCTAACACTAGTGGAACAATAAAAAATATAGGAAATAAAATTGAAACAATTTTAAAAGCAGATATCTCTCCATCAGCTATTGCCTCAAACAATTCTAACATTGAGCTTTGGTATAATAAACAAAGCTTTATTTTAATTCAATTTCAAATGCATATTCATAATCTATTTTATTATTTTCTTTTGTTTTTAAATATGCCTTTTCTTGATGTGATTTTTCCACTATTTCTCTAGTGGTATATTTTTCAAAATATTTCTTTACTTTAGATAATATTTCCAATTCTTCCTTATCAAAAATTTCTTTATTAAATTTTTGTTTAGATGTAATCAAATGACATTCCGCTTCATCACTGATATATTTAATTTTATAATCAATTAAATTCTCTTTATATAATACATTTATTATTGTTTCAAAATCATCAGGTACTGGGCCAAAGGTTAATCTTACATACTCAAGACCCGTTATTGATGTAGTTGTATTCTTATAATTATAAAAATCGGAATAAAACATTTCTTTTAATAACTTTGTCTTAGGGATTGAATCACTTGATAAATATAATATTACATTTTTTATTTTTTCAATAGATAAAGGTGTAAATCCATTGTACTGCGATAAATTATTATCATTGTTTTCCTCTTCATTTACTATTTTCTTTATATTGTTGCCTTTGTAGGCTTTTATTTTTTCGTCTATTTTTATGTATTCATCCTCACTAATTCTTTCCTTATTGGCTAATAAGTATTCTTTGATAGAATCAGGGTTATTGATTAGTTTCTTAATAGATATCATGTAAACATCGTTTGGTATAGATTTTCCCTTTTCATAACTAATTAATGTTTTTTTAGCACACCCAATCATTTTAGAAAAATCCATTTGAGACATGTTATATGCTTTCCGCAGATTAATTATGGTCTCTTTAGGAATACCATACTTATTATTAAAAATATCTATAGCTATTTCCGAAGTTTTATTATCAAGATATTCATCATAAACTAATTTTTCACAATCACGACAAAACCTTCTTTTACTAACAAAAGATATATTTTTGCCTTTAATTACAAAATTATTACTATAATCTTTTACATATGTATTTGTACTTCCGCAGTTATAACATTTCACATTAACACCTCATTTTCTATCTTCATGAAAAGACCAACATTCAGCCTCCACAGTATCATTATCTATACACAATTTAATATATGCAATTTTATTATTAATTGGTTTTTTGAAAGTTAAACATTTTTTGAACGATTTACTAAATATAGGTTTTGGGTCCATAAAATAATATTGTGGTTTTAAATAGTAAATATGTTGCCATGCCTCTTCTTCAGTTAATCCAAGGTTTAACAAATCTTCCAGATAATTTCTATCATTTCTAAGCTTAAAATGTTTTTTATTTAATTTTATTAACTTTTTAATTTCTGACAATAACCGTATTTGATCTCCATTCATGTAAACTCCCTTGTGAATTCACGTTGTTAATAACATGGTAACATAGGTAACCTTTTTTGTCAATAAAATTTGACAAAAAAAAACTGATAAATATCAGTCTTCTTCAACAAGTTTAACTTCGTTATTATCTATGATAAATAAATCATTGATATAACTTTTTACTAATGGATACTTTATATTATTATCTTTATCATATAAATAGCCTATGCTATTTATGAAAGGTACTTTATAAGTAGTAAAATCATTATCTAGATTATTTAAATCTTTAACATAAAGTATATCATTTGCTACATCTGATTCAACAACTAAAAGATAGTTATCTATTACTACAAGGCTATTAACACTTTTTATATCAAAGATAGTCTTATTACCAATATTATCTTCTAAAATAGCTGAACTACTCTTCTTATAAATATGATATACTGTGCCATCTTCTAAAGTATAATAAAAATCATTGTAGTTATAATAATGGGTTTCCATGTTTTTAAGTTTCACTTCACTATATGATGGACATATATAATATTCTTCATTGTTTGCTCCGAATAAACCAAACATAGTGTTATTTATAAAAAATAGAGCTATGAGAAAACATAATACTGTGTTATATAATTTACCTTTACTACTTTCAAGTAATGAAAAGGCATAAACGATATAAACTAAACTAAGTATTAATGAACCTACCATAGAAAATACTGTAATACTAATTGGTACATTCTCGGCGTAACCACAATCTAATATTAAATTAGAGCTACTAAGGAAAACAGCAAGGTCATAAAAACTATGTAAGAATACAAGTGCCCAGATATTTTTTGTTTTATAATAAATAGTACCAAATAAGATACCTATCGCTGTCGTTTGAACAAATTGCATCATTGTCGTAAGTAAATCTTGACCTACGAAAAGGTTAGTTAAATGAACACCACCAAATATCATGCCACTCAATATTATCGAGGTAAGTATTTGTTTTTTATTATCAGAAAAACTTTCTAATAATTCATTTTCTATAATACCTCGAAAGAATATCTCTTCAAATAAACCTATTAAGATTGCATAGAAAATTAAACTAACTAAGTTATTATAATTTATCTTACTGCCCAGCATATCAATGCTATTAAAAAATAATACTATCACAGAAATGATAACAATTGGCAAAGTTAGTTTTACAGAATCCTTAAAAGATGTTTTACTTACCTTGAAAATATACCACTTCTTCCTTATAAAAAGAAGGGCTAAAGCACATAATAATATTACAAATTCACTAACAGCATATATGGTATACTTACCATATAACATACTTGAATAAATACTTGATGCCAAAATTGAGCCTAAAACACTTGTAAGTATTTCAAAAAAAGCATAAATTAAAACTACTTTAAGAATAACAAGCCATATATTTTTCTTCTTTTCTTCCATATTAACCTACATTATCAACATTAGTATAAATTTCAGAAACATCTTCAATATCTTGTAAGATATTATAAAGTTTATCAAAAATCTCTTTATCTTCACCCTCTAAGGTTATCTTGTCTTTAGCATACATACCTACTTCATCAATATCATATACAACATCTGGAAGTATTTTTTCGATTTCATCTTTAGCATTATTTACATCGCTAGGATTTAAACTAATGATTATTTCTCCATCTTCTTTTTCAATATCCACAACTTCAACTCCAGCATTTAGTAAAGCCTCAAGTATTTCATCATCATTATCATATTTAAAAGATATAACCCCTAAATAATCATAATTATACGAAACAGAATTAGTTACCCCAAGGGATTTATTTACCTTATTAAAAGCAGCCCTAACCATACCTACGGTTCTATTGACATTATCTGTTAAACATTTGATAATTAAGGTACTAGCACCAGGGCCAAAGCCTTCATATATCACTTCATGATACTCATCTTGACCTACGCCTTTTGCTTTATCTAAAGCTCTGGTGATAATATCAGACGGAACTTGATTCTTCTTAGCTTTGTCTATCAACCTTTTTAAAGTAACATTAGCCTCTGGATTAGGACTTCCCTTCTTAGCTGCAAGATATATTTCTTTTGCAAAAGTTGTGTATATCTTCCCTTTCGCAGCACCTGTTTTTTGAATACTAGCTTTTCTAACTTCATAAGCTCTTCCCATATTTAATTTCCTCCCTATACATTCATATTTTTTACAAACTTATAAACTCCATAATCTTTGTTTATATAACGTATTCTTTTTATTACATCTTTAACCTTATAAATATTAAAATATGTAAATTTTTCTTTTGTCATTACAAACTCTATAGCTTTAATAACAAGTCTTTTACTATTTTTAGTACCAAAGAATTTTTGCATTTCTTTGAGAATTTCTTTATCTACATTATGAAGTAAATGTTCATAAAATAGATAACCTTTTTTCTTAAAGATAAACTTCTTACCATCATAATCTTTTAATACTTTGATGGTATCATAATAACCCATTTTTATGTAATTTCTTATATCATCTTTTTTAAAGTTATATATTTTGCCTAGTTTTTTCGCGGGTCTTATTATAGTTATTTTCTTTTTATCTATGTAAGGCCTGCGAATACCTATAGCTCTAAGGTCTACGACATATACTTTATCATAACCTTTTTCAATTAAGCTATTTGCAGGGATATAATCATGAAATCCCCCATCTAAATAATAATTATCATCAATCATTTTTTCAAATTTAAATATTGGCAAGAAACATGACGCTATGATATAGTCATTTAACTTACCCTCAGGAATATTTTCTTTAAAAAGATATTTTGGTTTAAAATCATTAAATCTAACTGTGACAAGGCCAAAATCCTTTTTGCTATGTTTTAAATCTTTTTCAAGATCAAATTTTTCTAATTCTTTTCTTAAACCACTTGTGTTAATTCCTTTATTTAAAACTATACTTTTGATATTATTAAGTATTTCATTTAGCATTTCTAAATCATTTTCACTATTGTTTACTTTATATACAAGCTTTGGGCTTAACCCTAGGATAGCTCCTAGATCAGCATTATACCAAAAGTTATATAATTTCTTAAAATTACCACTAGCACACATCGCAGAATTAAATGACCCAATAGATGTTCCAACGAATCCATCTATCTTTATATGAGCATCTCGAAAGGCTTTATAAACCCCAACCTGATAAGCACCTCTTAAGCCTCCCCCTGAGAAAGCTATTCCTCTTTTCATTTGTTCTTCACCAAAACTTTGCCAAAAACTTTTGAGACCTTGCGGCCTTTATTTTTAGTTTTTAGTCGATTATAATAACTATTTAAATAATCATTTCGATAATGAATTAAATCTTCAAGTTCATCACGATCAAGACAAACTGGGCTATGATAATCTTTTTCAAAAAAGATGCGAGTCGCAACATATTTAAAAGTAAGACCATTTATTTTAACAAGATTTTTAAGTAAATCACCATATTTTATAGTCTCATTTCCTGAAAGATTAAAAGTTTTTTTATTTAGTTTATCACTATATTTTAATCCCTTTACAAAAGCATAAGCACAATCTTCCTTTGTTATAACATCCATTTCTTCATCTAATTTACCATGATAAATAAAGTTATCTTCCAAGGGATTAGATAATACCAAAGGCACCCTATATATGGTATAATTTTTTAACTTTTCCTTAACTAATTTTTCACACTTTATCTTGGCATTTTCAAAATAGTCGTATTCATCAAGTTTTAATCTACTTTTAACAGTTGGTTTATCTATATCTTTGTAGACACTTGTTGATGATGCTAAAAACAAGTGACACTTAGGGTTATAATAACTTATTGCTCTAACAATATTTTCACACCCTCCATAGTCAATGGCATTAGCTAAGCCCATTTTCATATTAGAAAGCGGTGGCAAAGCACTAGCTAAATATATAATATAATCATGGTCTTTAACTAAAGCTTCAATTAAAACTCTATCTGTAACATCACCATATATTATATTAATCCTTTTTCGAAAACTTTTTAATTTCTTAGCTATATCTTTATTTTTTAAATCTAACGCAGTTATTTCATAATTTCCTTCAGTAAGCAAATATTTGATAACGCATCTACCTACGCTACCGGCGGCTCCAATTACTAAAACTTTTTTCATGTAACACCTCTTTATAAATAGTTAATTATAATTAATAAAACTATACCTATTATTATACCATAAATAGTTTCTTTTTTATCTATTTCTTCATAAACTTCTTTTAAAAGTTCAAAAAGTAATATATGAAGTAACATACCACATGTAAGTGATAAAATAATAAGTTCAATAGTTTCATTTAAATTACCAAATATATTAAATATTAGTCCCCCTAAAAACGCTGATATAACAAGTAATATAAACAAGAATATATTCTTTTTGTTTTTAAGTAAAGGGGCAAGTTGAAAACCAAATGGTAAATTGTGAAGGCCTATGCCAAGGAGCATAACAAGACCACTTTTTACACTTCCTAAAGTAACTCCATATAAAGCCATACCCTCTACTATATTATGTAATAAAAGGGCTATGATGGTAATTATGTTTACATGCTCTAAATGTTTTATGTGTTCTTTCTTTTCTTCATCATTTTCATGATGGTCATGAAAGTGATGAGGAAGTAACTTATCTATGATAATTAATATAAAAAGACCAAGTAAAATAAATATAATAGGCCACACTTTTTTAAAAGATAAAATCTCTGGTATTAAATCAAAACATATTAAACCAAATATAATAGTACAAGCACAAGAAATAGACACTCTTGAAAAGACTACTTTATTAGGAATAAACTTATAAACAATAACACCAATTAAGAAGAATAAACCACTTATCATAGTGAGTAACAAAGCCATAACTATTACCTCTTTTCTTATGTATTTTACCAAAGAAATGATATTTAATCAAGAGATTAAATATCATTTGTAATTACAGCCAACATCTTTATGATTTAATTCTTTGTACAATGCATAAGTTAAGCATTTTAAACCACCATGGCACATATTAGAACTTTCATAATCTTGGCATTCTTCGGCATGGGACTAAATCACCATTTTCCATAACTGTTAGTAAAGTATCTCCGGCTATACATCAATCATTAGTCATTTGAAATTGTAAAGCTCAATACATAGATATGGTTGTAATATTATGTTTTTTTCTCTAGTTTCTTCGAAGTTTAAAACTAAATTTTTATCTTCATTAGAACCTATCGGTTATATATCTTCTTGCATACTTAACAACTTTAG
>CAVGEW010000038.1:0-4007 GCA_963628465.1 Agathobacter sp.
CAATGCCTAAACTTCATGAATATATTATAGAAAACTTAATTAATAAAAAGAGTAAATAAAAATAACTAATAACAAGTATAAAGAGTTGTACGAAATACACAATATAAATTAATAAAAGAATTTTGATTTAATGTTAAAATTCTTTTTTTGTATATAATGATAAAAAGTTTGTTTTGTAGTTAATATATGAAGAATAACCGTAATATTTACATCATGAAAATTAATGACTTTTCGTAAGAAATTTGGTACAATATGTATAGGTGGTTTATGTGATAAAAGTAGTTGCAGCTTTAATTGGAAATGAAAACAAGTTTTTATTAGCAAAACGTTCTACAGGAGATATTAATGTATTTGGAAAATGGGAATTTCCTGGTGGTAAAGTGGAAAAAGATGAAAATGAATTTGATGCAATTGAAAGGGAAATAAAAGAAGAATTTGAACTTACAATTAAAGCTAGAGAATTTGTAGTTAATAATATATGTGAGTATCCAGAAAAAGTTGTTGATTTAAGATTATATAGATGTGATTATGTATCTGGAAACTTCAATTTACATGATCATTCAGAATATAAATGGGTAAATAAAGAAGAATTATTAGATTATGATTTAGCACCTGCTGATATTCCATTAGCAGAGTATGTAAGGAAGGTAAAGTAATGAAAGATGGTATTTATGAACAACTATTAAATAATGAGTTAAAAAGTAAATTAAATGAATCAGAATTTTTTTATAAAACTAATACAATTTTAAAATCACCAGAAAATGCAAAAAATTTAATTACAGAATATTTAAAAGAAGTAACAAGAAAAGCAATGGATTGTATTCAAGAAAACAATGTTGATTTAGAAGATAGTGAAAGAGTACTAAAAGAAATTGAAATATGTAATGAGATATTAAATTTATTAAGAACAAAATTAGATTTTGATGAATATAAAGAATTAGATTTATCTATGGATGCAGAAGTTTTAGAGTATGCTTTTAGAAAATTAAATCATAACTCTTTTGACGGAAAAAATATTGTCAGGCCAGTTACTTCATTAGTGGAGCCAACTTTATTTACAAATAGTTCTAAAGAAATATCATTATTATCAGAATTAAGAAAGGAAATAGCATCGGCAGATGAAGTAATGTTATTAGTTTCTTTTATTAAAATGACCGGTTTAATGCCTATTTATGATGTTTTAAGAGAGTTTACCACAAAAGGTAAAAAATTGAGAGTTATAACGACTACCTATACTAAAGCAACAGAATATAAAGCTATAGAAAAATTATTAGAATTACCTAATACTTCAATAAAAATTTCATATGAAACTAATAATCAACGATTACATGCTAAGGCATATATATTTAAAAGAAATAATGGTTTTTCTACTTTCTATATAGGTTCATCAAATTTATCAAAATCTGCTCTAGTATACGGCGACGAATGGAATGTTAAACTAACAGAAAAAAATTCACCACTGATTTTTCAAAACGTTATTTCTGAATTTGAAACATACTGGAATTCATATGAATATAAAATATTAAATAATACTGCTGAAGATAAATTAAAATTGAAGGAAGCATTATCATACAAAACTGAAAATTCAAATTTTTATCAAAATTTGATGACATATAAACCTTATGATTATCAAGAACAAATATTAGAAAAATTAGAAGTTGAAAGAGAAATATATCATAGAGATAGAAATTTAGTTATAGCTGCTACGGGAGTGGGAAAAACAGTACTTGCTGCATTTGACTTTAAAAACTTTTTAGAAAAAAATCCAAATGCTAAATTTTTGTATGTAGTGCATAGGGAGGAAATTCTAAAAAAGAGTTGTGATACTTTTAGACAAATATTAAAAGATGCAAACTTTGGTGAATTATATGTAGGTAATTATAAGCCGAACAATATAAACAGGTTGTTTACGACACCATTGGGACTTGAGAATATAATGAAGAAGGTTGATAACAATTATTATGATTATATTGTCGCCGACGAAATTCATCATGGTGCAGCTAAAACTTATGATAATTTTCTTAATTATTTTAAACCAAAGATATTATTAGGATTAACTGCAACTCCAGAAAGAATGGATGGCAAAGATATAACAGAATATTTTTGTAACACTATTGCAGCAGAAATGAGATTGCCAGAAGCAATTAATAATAAATTATTAGTTCCATTTCAATATTATGGAATTACTGATCCAACAGATTTGAGTAATGTAAGATGGTCTTCATTTGGTTATAATAGTCGTGATTTAGATGAATTATTCGTTGAGAATGAGGATAGTGCAAATATAAGAGTTAACACAATTATTAATAATTTATTTAAATATATTGATGATTTAGATAAAGTGCATGGCTTAGGATTTTGTTCCTCAATTAATCATGCTAAATATATGGCTGACAAATTTAATGAAAATAACATACCATCTATATGTTTGACTGGTAATTCGGATAGTAACTTAAGAAATACTGCTATAAAGGACCTTGAGTCAGGAAAAACTAAATTTGTTTTCACTGTTGATTTATATAATGAAGGTGTTGATATTCCTTGCGTAAATATAGAATTATTATTAAGACCCACTGATTCTTTAACTATATTTTTACAACAATTAGGAAGAGGACTTAGAAAACATAAAGATAAAGATTATTTAATAGTTTTGGATTTTATTGGAGAATGTAATAAACATTTCAATTATGCAGACAAATTTAAAGCCTTAATTGGTATGAAAGATGTTAGTATTAAAGAAGCAATTTCTAATGGATTTCCAATGTTACCAGTTGGATGTTCAATTACTCTAGAAAGGGTAGCAGAAGAATATATCTTATCTAATATAAAAGCTAATACAAACAGTAGACAAGTTATAATTGAGATGATTCAAAAGTTTGAGGAAACAACACACAAAAGATTAAGTTTATATAATTTTGTTCATCATTATAAAATGGATATTAACGATATTTATAAAAAGGATGTGTCTTTTTATAGATTATTGACAGAAGCGGGAATTAGAAATTTTAAAGAAAAAAATAATACAGAAAATGCAATCGTTGGAAGATTAAAAAATTTATTAACAATTAATTCTCCTAAATTTATTAATTACATGAAATCAATACTAAATAATGATGATGTAGTTCATAATGAACTATTAGACAGAATGACTTATTATACCTTATTTAATAAAATACCAGAAAAAGAAGGATTCAATAACATAATAGAAGCATTAAATTTTATTGAAAATTCAGAATGTTTAAATTATGAAATAAATGAAATATGTGATTATTTATATAATTCATTAGAAGTAATGCCAATAAATAACAATTTAAATTTTGAGTGCCCACTTGAAGTCTATGGAGTTTATTCACAAGCGCAATTGTATTCTGGATTAGGCGTATTTAGTGAAAAATATGCAGGACCAATGTTGCAAGGGGTATGGTATTTAAAAGAACATAACCATGATATTTTCTTAGTAACAATTAATAAAGAATCAAGCCACTTCGGTGAAACAATTGCTTATGAAGATTATGCTATAAATGATGAGTTGTTTCATTGGCAAACACAAAATTCTGTGGCCGATGGTAGTAGTATTTTAAATAGGTACATTAATTCTGATGGAAGAGTAAGTATATTTGTAAGAATAAATAGAAAAGAAAATGGCCAAGCAAGTCCATATATATATTTGGGGGAAGCTGATTATATATCACATAGTGGTTCTAAACCAGTTGGAATTGTATGGAAATTTAAACATAAAATACCGGCAAAATATTTAGATAAAATGACAAAAAATTAAGAAACATACTTAAATAAACAAAAATTATTTTCATTATATTGTCATTTTGATTTAAATAATAATGTTCTCTTTTTTGACATTGACTTCTAATATATTTACGATATAATGATTATAATATAGCAATAGTTCTATGATATGGACTATTAGATGCTAAAATACTATATTCAGTTTATGAGTATAGTATTTTTTTGTAAGGAGGAATTGTTATCTAAAATTATATAAACAAAAA
>CAVGEW010000039.1:0-5732 GCA_963628465.1 Agathobacter sp.
GTAACATCAGTTACTTTATTTTTTTGATAGAATCTTAAAATCTTACGGTTGAAAGTCTTAAAAGTTTACGGTTGATATTGTAATTACCCAGTAATTATGTTACAATAATGTACAAGGAGATGAGATATAATGGCTTTAACAAAAGAAGGATACAAAGAAAGATTAATAGATAATAAAATTGATGAATGCCTTGGAGTTTTTGGAGCAATTTCCATTGTTGGACCTAAATGGTGTGGTAAAACTTGGACTAGTTTATCACATGCAAATACAGTAAAATATATTCAGTCGAATGATGAAAGGTTATTTAACCTTGCCAAAATAGATGTTAATCAAATATTGGAAGGTGATTATCCTGTGCTTATAGATGAGTGGCAACTACTACCTCAAATATGGGATGCAGTTAGAAGAAAATGTGATGAAGACAAAATAAAAGGAAAGTATATTCTAACTGGTTCTGCAACCGAAAAAGAAAAATCTATTAACCACTCTGGTGCGGGTAGAATATGTAAATTAGAAATGGAAACAATGTCTTTATTTGAATCAGGATATTCCGATGGTTCTATATCTCTTAAGGATATGTTCGAAAATAAGGATATTCAAAATCACTCGGTTAAAGAACTTAAATTAGAAGATATAGCCGGTTTAATACTTAGAGGTGGTTGGCCAGAAAATGTTGGCAAAAATATCAAAGAATCACAAATGATAGCCAAAAGCTATATTAAAGACATTCTTGACAAAGATATTAATGAAATTGATGACACTAAACGTGATAGAAAAAAAATGGAGATGTTATTAAAATCGCTTGCAAGAAATGAAACAACTACTGCATCTAATGAAACACTAATAAAAGATATTATTGAAAATGAATATGATTCAATAAATAAAGAGACTGTTGGAAAATACTTAAATGTATTAGATAAACTCCATTTAATTCAAAATCAACCTGCTTTTAACCCAAACATTAGGTCAAGAGAAAATGTAGGCAAAACTTCTAAAAGACATTTTACTGATCCATCACTTGTTTGTGCCCTACTCAACCTAAATTATGAAAAATTAGTTAATGATTTAAATACTTTTGGATTTTTATTTGAAGCTCTTGTAGAAAGAGATTTAAGAATATATTCTAAATATAACGAAGGAGAACTAAGACATTTTAGAAATAATGTAACTGGTTTAGAAGTTGATGCTATTGTTATAGATGAAGATGGAAAGTATGGAGCTATTGAAGTAAAACTCGGAGCTAGTCAAATAAATGAAGCTAAAGAAAATTTACTTAAATTTTATGAAAAAGTTGACAAAAAACCAAAATTTATGTGCATTGTGTGTGGTATGTGGAACTCTGTAGTAAAAGATCCAGAAACTGGTATTTATATTATACCCATTACAGCATTAAAACCATAATTATTTGACACATAAACTTTAAAAATATGAAGTAATAATTGTTTACTTCATATTTTTTTGGTATCATATATATAGGGAGAGTTAAACATGAATAAAATAATTACATCTATTATATCAATCCTAGGTATTATTGTAACAATAATATTCCTAGAACCTATCACAGACAAATTAAGTAGTTTAATTAGTAAAATGCCTGAGGCTACGGCGGGGATTGCTAATTCATATAGTAAAGGAAAAGACTATTTATATGTACAGACTACTGATAGTTTTATTCCCTATTCGTATCAAGATGTGTTAAATATCTTTTATACGACGATAGATTCTGGTTGGGATGAATTTACCTTTTATTGTCCGAAAGAATATAAAAGATGTCTTAAAGATGCATCTACAATAAGTGGTGATGAACTTATTCTTACACACTTAAATAATTATGTTCATCCATTTAATAGTTTTACTAATATAAAAACAAGCATCTCTGATACAGGGCAAATAACTATAAAGGTGTATTACTTATATACAGAAGAAAATATAGAAAAAATAAATAATAAGGTTGATACATTAATAAAGGAATTAATAAAGGATAATATGTCTAATACCGAAAAGATTAAAACAATCCATGACTATATAATTAATAATACTAAATATGATGTAGAAAGAAATTTAACTACAGATAGTAAATATTCTTCATATAATGCCTATGGTCCTTTATTTGATGGTTATGCTACATGTAATGGTTATACTGATTTAATGGCTATATTCTTAACTAAGATGAATTTTAATAATTATAAAATAGCTACAACACCAGATGAAATAAGCTATTCAGCAACTGGGCACATATGGAACGCTGTATATGTTGATGGTGAGTGGTTACATCTAGACTTAACTTGGGATGACCCTGTAAGTAATGATGGTAAAGATTATTTGTTTCATACATATTTTCTAAAGACCACTGAAGAAGTGGAAAAAGCTGATGAAGGAGAAACAAAAATAGAAGAACATAACTTTAATAAATTATATTACTTAGAATTTAATAATTAAAAAGGATAAATCGTTAAGATTTATCCTTTTTTTAAAGTTCATCAGGTAAACTATCTACAAGAGCAGAAACCTTACTAGAGAATACTTTTGCAAGCTCTGCGAGTAAATTACCATCTTCAACCTTTTCGACAAAGCTTTGGCCATCTTCAATTATTTCTTTAAAGACAACATATTCATCGCTAGGTTCTTCATCTTCATTTAAAACAACAGACATAAAATAGTTATTATCATTATAAGTTACTTTTTCAAGTAATAAGCAATTTACATCATTTTCTAAAGTAATCACACTGTCAGCTACCATTATCTTCCTCCTTTACCTATAGATTCTTCCGGGTTTTCCTTAATCCAGTATTGTTCATTTAAGTGTTCTGGCAATTCAAATTGTGGATGATTTAATTCCGGAACATCAGTTTGTAACTCAATATTTTGAGATTCTCTTGAAATATTACTTAAAGTAGCTACTTCTTCGTCTAGTTCTTTTCCAAGTGATTCTTTAAAAGTATCATATAATGAATTTTTCTTGTCTTCTTCAGTAACTACAGGAGAATCCATAGCTTCCATTTTTTGTTTTGTTTCTCTATCAAAAGCATTCAACACAGCATCGTACACTTCTGGTTTATTATAATCAAGTGTTTCTTGCTCAGAATATTCAGGTGTTTCACTACCAACAATATCATCTATATTATGCATTTCCATTTCGTTTTCTGCAAGAACTTCGGGAGTTTCTTCATATCCCTTTACTTCTTTAACTATTTCATCTACACTTGGAGCTAAAGGTCTTTCTTCAATTACTTCAGGCATTTCATCGATAACTTCTTCTCTTTCAGTTTCTTTCTTTTTAGCTTTATGATCTCTTAAACATTGAAGTAATTTTTTAGCATCTTGAATTACATATGAACCCACTACTGGCAATTCATAATCTGGAGCGCCATATTTAGCACCAGGTATATCAAGTACACCACGGTCTACTAGTTTATTGTAAATTCTTTGGCCAATTACACCAATACCAGCAGCAATTGCCATTGCAGGAGCAATTGGAGCAAGACCAACACCAGCCATTGCAGTTAAAACTCCACCTAAAGCACCATAACATAAAACAGCTTTAGCATAAGGTGCTATAATTGCTCTACGAGTTCTTTTAATTGCAAGTCTTCCACTTGGAACATGACTTTCAGCCCCTACTTCTTGAGGTGCTTTCTTCGTTTGTTCTTTTTCTTCTTCTTTTTTAGGGTCATCTACGCTTGGAGCATCAGAACCTAAATCTCTTTCTTTAGTTTTTACAAAAGCACTAGTGTAAGGTTCTAAATCATTTTTCTTGTTATTTATACCTAAACCTTCGGTATATTTAAATCCTTCTGGAAGTACTAAATTAGCTACATCTTCTACTAAAATACCATCAGTATCTCCATCTCTTATAACCTCTATTTCTGGATTAAGTCTTTTAAGTTCACTAATTAACTCTTCTAAAGTAGTAATTTCCTGTTTTGGTTCTTCTTTTATTTCAGGCGTAGTTTCTACTTCTGGAATTTCTTCCTTCACAAATTCTACTTGTTCCGTTTTTTTCTCAACAGCAGGAGCATCAACTTTTTGAGCAACTCTTTCTCCAGTTTTTTCTAAGCCAAACTTAGTACATAATCTATCAAATTCTTTTTGATTCTTTTGAGTTTCAAAGCCAAAAATAACAATTTTATCCCTTGTTTCCCTAATTATTGAAGCAAGCTCATCCATTTTTTCTGGTTCCATTGATAACTTTCTTGATGTACTATCTAAAGCATTTACTGCTTGTAATAATTCATTTTTAAAATCAATTATATCCTCAATCTTAAGAGGTTTATCACTTAAAGCTTTTTGTTCATCATAGAACTTCATTGCTTCTTCACGAGCTTGACTTGCCTTATTTTTAGCATAATAAAGCTTAATAGTTTCACTTGTTCTAGCTGCATCATCAAGAGTTAAATCTTGTCTTAAATCAAAAATTCTTCTTCGAATATCCTTTAAGTCTTCTTCCCTTCTATTTAAAATTTCTTCAGCTTTTTTAGTATTTCGATAAACCGCTGAAATACGTAAAGATTTTTCACGCAAGTCATTTAATAAGTTTTCAAATCTTACGGCATCTTGATTTGATCTAAAATAATTATCTGCGCTAATTACCTCACTTATTTTGTCCAAACCAACAACAATGTCATTGCTAAATGCTTCAGCATTTATGCCTTCGTCAATACTAACTTGTAAACCAGCTAATTTACTGACTACATCTTCAATTTTGTTATTACTCATTTCACGAATAAATTTGCCTGTATCTTTAATTACCAAGCCATTTTCTTCAAGCAAAGCTGTAGTTCGTTCAATTTCTCTTAATTCTTCATCTGTCATAAAACATTTTCCCTTCTTATTATTAGATTACCACAAAAACTTATAAAATACAAGAAAAAAATGCAATATCAAAACAATTATTGCATATTTCTCTATTATTCTGCAGATTCTACTTCAAGTACTTGTTTACCATTATAGTTTCCGCATTTAGTACATGCTCTATGAGGTCTTAGTGTTGCCCCACATTTAGAACATTTTGTTAATGCTCCAACTTCCTTTTTTAAATGAGTTCTACGCATTCTTTTTTTAGTCTTACTTGTTCTTCTAAAAGGAACTGCCATATTTATTCACCACCTTTAAATAATTCATTTAACTTTTCAAATCTTGGATCTAACCCATCATCATTATTCTTACTATTTAATTCCCAGCCTTCGCCTTTTAAATTAACCCCAGCTGATGCAGTAACCCTAATGGGAACTTCCAATACAATATTTTCCCATAAAAATTCAAGTTTATCAAGTGTATTTTGCTTTTTTTCATAATATTTTTGATTATTTATATCATTTTCTGTCAAAATTTCATCTATTTTGATAGAAAATGGATACTTTACATCTTCATTTGTAATAGCATCAATCAAAATCATATAACCACTTACATCCAAAATTATTTCAATTTCATCAGATAAATTATTCTTAATAATACCTTTTACATCTACCAAAGATAAATCTTTAATAGATGTATCTTCATAAAAATCTTTAGGTATTTCTACCATTTCATCCAAAGTAATTGGCAATAAATTTAAATTAATTTTCATCTATTTCACCTTCATTATATATAAATATTCATTTTTAAGATTTTTCCAAATCTTCCCCTCTTCTAAATCTAATATAACATATTCTTTATCAAAACTAATATAAAACATATATTCATTTAAATAAACTACATTATTTACCTTTTTTTCTAGATTATATTTATAAGTA
>CAVGEW010000039.1:5742-10210 GCA_963628465.1 Agathobacter sp.
AAGTATAATCTCTATATTCTAATGAATAATTTACTAAAGCATTATCTACCTTAGTTATAAATCCATCTTGGGATATACTATAAAAAGATAAATTATTTATATTTTCAGAAAAATAATCTTCTAAAGATAAAACAAGTAACTCATTATTCTTAGAATAAAACAAGTATTTTGAACTAACCCCAAGTAAACTTACAACATCAGTTTCTTCAAAACCTATAATATCATTTTTTTCTTCCTTTTCCATATCATAAGTATATATTTTATTATCTTTTATATAATAGACCATACTATTACTTACTAAATAATTACTACTACTATCTATATTAATTGTATCACTTTCCTCATATTTTCTAAAGCTTATTTCATTATTATTAGTAAGAACCATATAATCTTTCGTAAGTTTTATTTTAGTAAACTTACTATAGAAACTATCTAATTCATAAAAGTAGAATTTCTTTTCTTTTTTATCATATCTAAGTTCATTTGTAGCATCAGAATAAACAATTATTTTACCATCTTTATTTATTACATCTTCAACTTCATAAAAGGTTTTTACATCTAGATATTCTTCTTTATCTTCACTTATGCCATATAACTTATAGATATTATCTTCATCTTTAGTAACTCCAATATAATCAAACATTTCAGCATAATTATCATCGCGAGGCTCTATTACTTTGTTTTTATTTTTAATATATGAAGATAACTTACCAAGCAAAAAGACAATAATAAGAAACGCTATGCAAATTCCAACAATAACTAAGATTTTTTTGCGCTTTTCCGGAAGCATTATAACACCCTCCTAAACATTTTTTCTAATTCATAGTTAGTAAATTTCATAATTGAAGGCCGGCCATGACAACAGTTATAAGGGTTATCACATTTCACTAAATCATCAAGCAGTTTTTCCATTTGTTCCATACTTAAATGTTCATTAGCCTTTACACTCATTTTACAACTAACCATTTTAGCTAAACTATCTAAAAATTTATCTTTATTAAAATTTTTACCCATCTCTATTACTAAATCTATTATATATTTTAGATTATCCCCTTCATAATTTTGTCTAAGCCATGTTGGATGACTCTTTACAACTACAGTATTAATACCAAACTCTTCAATTTTAAAACCTAAATCTTCAAGAACTCCCTTTTTATCCATGAATATATTATAATCACTTGTCGATAACTCAAATTTCATTGGCACAAGTAAATCAGTGATAGATACCTTTTCATCTTGATATCTTTTAGTAATCATTTCATAATTTACCCTTTCATGAGCTGCATGCTGGTCTAAAATATACATTCCATCTTCATTTTCTGCAATGATATAAGTACCATGCACTTGACCTACGGGATATAATTTAAGACTTTTAAACTCAACATTCTTAACTATTTCTTCACTATCGGAACCAATATCTAAAAATGTTTGCACTACTTCTTTAGGTACTTCCCTTAGCTCATAGACACTTGGCTCAATGAAGTTATCTTTGATTTCATTTTTTTCATTATCTATGATAGCATCAGGCACTAAAAAGTTTTGGTATAACACTTTCTTAATATTTTGATAAATTAAATCAGTTAACTCTTCCATCTTACTTATCTTTACTTCCTGCTTAGTAGGATGAATATTTACATCTACTAAAGTTGGGTCTGTATAAATATTTAAAACTACTATTGGATAGAATCCTTCATGTTTATAAGTATTATAAGCATCATTAATAGCCCTATTTATATCATTATTTCTTACTATTCTACCATTAACAAATATATTAAAATGATTTCTATTTTTCTTTAAAATACTAGGTTTAGAAACATACCCTTTTACTTCAAAATCATCAGAGGCACACTTTACCTCAAGCATATTACTTGATACATTAAGACCATATATTTCATGAATAGTTTTAAGTAAATTCCCACTTCCACTAGACCTTACTATAAGTTTATCATTATTATTTAAAGTAAAAGCTATATCAGGTCTAGACAAAGCTAGTTTTTCAATAAATTGCGTACAATTATTAAGTTCTGTTACTTCACTTTTTAAATATTTTAGTCTTGCTGGTGTATTATAAAAAAGATCCGTTACATGAATTTCTGTTCCAATCCGCGATGGAGCACAACTAACCTCAAGAAGCTCACCTCCCTTGATATGAACATGGGTACCAACATCCCCCGAACAAGTAATCATATCTATTTGGGCAACACTAGCAATACTTGCTAAAGCTTCGCCTCTAAAGCCTAAAGTTTCAATGAAGAATAAATCATCATCTTTATATATTTTACTTGTGGCGTGCCTATAAAAAGCAAGAGTAGCATCTTCCCTATCCATTCCAATGCCATTATCAATAACACTAACATTTTTTAAACCACCACTTGTAAGATTTACTTTAATATTAGTGCTTTCCGCATCAATTGCGTTTTCCACAAGTTCCTTTAAAATAGAGGCACACTTCTCAACTACTTCCCCTGCGGCAATTTTATTAGCTAAGTTCTCACTCATTACCCTTATTTTACTCATAATTTGCCTCCGATTAAAGAAGGTCTTATTTCATAATCATCACTTGATAAACTAATTAACGCCGTATCTTTAAACTTTATAAAACCAAGGCCTTTTAATATTACATCACTATTCCCAGGAACAATAATATTACATTTTACTTCTTTTTCTTCTTTTCTTCTTAAAACACTTATCTCATTACCGATGTATATAGTAAAATTACAATTACTTTCAATATTTAACTTAACATCATTTATAAGTAAATAATGTTTACTAGAAAACTGATAACTTCTTGGATTTATACAAGACTTCGGAATATTTTCTCTATTTATATCATCAATTAAACCAGGAGCATCATATATAGTTACATCATCAAGTTTTATTTTTATCAACTCTTGAGTTGTATTTTCTTTTCTACTCACTGTTATATCACTACCTGTAATTTCATTAATTAAACTACTTTTTCCAGCATTAGTAAACCCCACAAAAACAACACTTTTATGTTTTAAACAAATATTTTTAATAGTATTTATATTAAGTTTTTTCTTACTACTTGTAAGAATAATATCTTCTTTTATATCATAAACATTCTTTACATTATCAACAAACTTATTATATTTTATATTCTTAGGAATAATATCTTCTTTAGTAATAACCAACATTTTATCATTTTTAATCATATCATAATACTTTATTACATCACTATCTATATTTATAAAATCAGTTAAAAATATTACATAAGCCCCTAATTTATTTATTTTATCTATTAACTTTTTATTATCTATTTTAACTCCTTTACTAGTTAAAACATTATAATTTTTAAGTTTAAAACATCTTTCACATAACCTATTACTTATATTTGGAGTATATCCATTTTCATCTTTATTTACATCTTGAAGTTTTATTCCACAACCAACACATTTAGTCATAATATACCCCACTTACTAAAATATTCTTTTTAGCTAACTTTTTTAATATTCTTTTTTCAAAGAATCTATTAAATCTAGTAGCAAACATTTCATACTTAGCTATTTTATTTACAAATATACTAGTAAAACCCATGCGATTAGCACCAAGGATATCAGTTAGAAGTTGATCCCCAATACACGCTACTTCATCTATTTTAAACTTATATAAAGATAGTATTTTCTTATACTTTGTTTTAAAAGGTTTTTTACTACTGAAAGCTACATCAACATTTAATTTTTCTTTAAATGGTCTAAGTCTATTCTTCCCACTATTAGATACTATTATTACTTTAAAATCAGATTCTAATCTAGCTATTAGCTCTTTAACCTTTTGGCCAGGTTCACTCTCTTTATAAGGAGCTATAGTATTATCTAAATCAAATAGTAAACACTTTATTCCATTTTTCTTAAGCTTTTTATAATTAATTGTATATATACTTTGCGCATATACATCAGGTATAAACAAATCTAGCATAAAATCATTCCTTTTCTTATAAAATTATAACATGAATATTATAAAAATTAAAGAAAAAACACCCTTATAGGTGCATTTAGTATTTAGTGTTTATGTTAATATAAACAACCGAATTGTCTAGAACCGGCCGAAGATTATACTCCATTTTCCCCAGTATTTATCTAACTTTCTGCAAAACTGTCCGTTAATCAGCCTAATTTTATCGGATTGCTCGAGTTCCCTTCTCCGCTCGAATATGTGGCCGATGACTCCAGATAAAAGACCGGTCGCACCGCATAGCTGCTGTAGTCTAGGTCGCGGCTGCCGCTGCTGTTCACTCGCCCTGTGGAACCGACGTCGAACGCAAAGCTCGAGGTGTCCGAGGCGCGGGAAATTGTCCATTCGTTAGTGCCAAGATATAGCCAATTTATGCTTGTGGCTGCACTATAGTCTTTTGTTGAATCATTATTATAGCCCACTAATGTCCATGCAGTAGGGCTTGCTGCAAATTCATAGTCACTAACGTACATTAAGCCTATTTGAGCTGAAA
>CAVGEW010000040.1:0-69460 GCA_963628465.1 Agathobacter sp.
ATTTTGCAAATAGCTAAAAATATGCTTAAAGAAAATTATACCTTAAAACAAATTAGCAAAGTAACAAAACTCTCAACATCAGAAATCAAAACTTTAATGTAGCTTAGCAAGAAAGAAGAATCCCCTCCTTCTTTCTGTACAGGTTGCCAAAGTAGTTATTATAATATACTATATTACTTAAAGAGGACAAACCTCTTTATTTTAATATTCCATAACCTAAGCTAATTGAATCAAAAAACAGGAAATTATAAACTGGATAAAAGGTAAGAATTGCAAACAAAATAGTGCCTAATATAACTATAATAATTGGTAATACTTTAATATTCATTTCTTCACTTATAATGATTTTGTAGCTTATAAATTCAATCAAAGAGTAAACTATTAAAAGAAACAATATAGATATAATAAAATATTCACCAATAAGCTTATAAATAGGAATATATATTATTAAGTATAAAACTACTCCTAGTAAAGATTTAGTCATCATACTAATGTATTTATTGTTAACAGATAAATTAAATTTTTTATATAGGAAAAATTCTAACAAAGAAGATATTAATAATGTATAATACACTGTCTTCATGTGTTCCCATATACTTTCATTTACAGGAAATATTATAGCAAATAGATTGTTGGGAAGTAACTTATACATAAAATGCCATACAAATGATAGCAAAAAAAGAAAGAAAATATTAAACATTTTAATTTTACGAATAGTCATATGCATCACCTATTAAATAGTATGAGCTTACTATGTTAAAATATGTTAATTTTCTTCCTTATAGATAGATGTAAATAATTCTTCTTCATCTTCTTTTGTTTCATTTACAGGTAAATCTGGTAAATCACTAATTGTTGCAAGACCAAAGTAATCTAAAAATTCACTTGTTGTTCGATATAAATTTGGTCTACCAGGTAAATTACTTTTGCCACTTACTTTAACTAAATCTTTAGCTATTAACTTTCTTATCATGTTAATACTAGCAATCCCCCTTAATTCATCAATTTCCGCCCTAGTTATAGGTTGATTATAAGCAATAATTGCTAGAGTTTCTAAAGCTGCACTTGATAAAGTGTTAGACCCACGTGTGGTTATTAGTTTCTGATAATATTCTTTATGTTCTTTTTTGGTTGTTAGTTTAAATGCATCACCAATAAAACTTATCCTAACGCCTCTTTCTTCCTTGTTATATTCCTCTTGAAGATTTTTAAGTAATTCTTCTACCGTCTTTTTATCTACTTCTAGGACTTCCGCCATATTATCTATGGTTATACCTTCATCCCCTACAACAAACAAAAGTCCCTCTAATATTGCTTCCTTATTCATACATTCACTCTTTCTATATATATTTCCCCAAAATTATTATCTTGTTTTAAAGTAATTTCCCGTTGTTTACACATATCCAAGATTGATAAAAATGTTGCTACAACTAAGTCTTTAGAATATTCTTCAAAAAGGTCTGTAAACTTAACATTTTTTCGTACTTTCAAGTAATTTCTTATATAATCTTTTCTTTCTTCTACACTTATTTCTTTTCTAGTTATCTTAGTATTAAGTGGTTTTTGATAACTCATTCTTTTTTGAAGTTCTACAAGAGCTTCTTTTAAAAGCTGTGCATCCATGTTACCCTCAAGAATATCTTTTTCATCAACAAATTCTTTTAAATTCTCAGGCATCTTAGTAAAGAATTCACTTCTTTTTTCCTCTAATTCTTTAAATACACTAGTTATATTTTGATATTTTTCATATTCAAGTAATTTATTTTTTAAATCTTCTTCACTATTTATAGAATACTCATCTTCATCAGAAGAAGATTCTTCTTTTAAATTAAGAAGTAATCTACTTTTTAAATGAATTAATTCTGATGCCATTACAAGGTATTCACTAGCGTTATCTAAATCATCTTGAGGTATGCCTTTTATAAATTTTAAATATTCATCAATAATATACTTAGTATCTATCTCATAAATATTCATCTTGGCTGTTTTAACTAAGTGAAGAAGAAGGTCAAGTGGGCCCTCAAAATCATTTATACAAAGTTTCATAAAACCTCCCTAACTACACGTATATCCGCTTGAAGACATTTCAAAATATATTACTTTAGCATCTGTACCATAAGCATATACAGTTTTTAAATTCAGAGTATTTTCTTTAAGCGCAGATAAGTTAATTATGGTTTTAAAGTTAAGTATATTATTATCTAGACTTATATTAGATGAAACACCTTCGATATTATTATATGTTGTTTGCATAACTTGGTAATTACTATATAAGATATTAAAGTTTACATCTGTTGTTTGAACTTCATATATTATATTAGTTACATATACTTTATTATTATTTAAAATATACTCTATTTTTTCATAATCTTTTTGACAAGTTAAAGTTGCAGTTCCATCTTGATTAGCATTTACAATATAATTTGGATAATCACTTTCACTTATTACTACTAGAGAAACAGTAGTTGGTGCATTATCTAACAAAATATAACTAGCATCTACTTCACTATTTGGGCTTACTATGTCTTGAAGATATATTCTTTGCAAAAGTTTTTTATTATCATTATAAAGTTGCATGTAATAATGTAAATCATTTAAATCTATGACATCTTCAGTTAAGTTTTTAATTTTAAACTTAATTACATTTTCTTCTAGTACAAAACTACTTACAGTAAATTTTTCTTCGGTTATAACTAGTTCATTAGATATAGTATATTCCTTTGCTTTTTCTTTTTCTGTAGTATCTTCTTCCTTTTTAGCCTTGTTACTTGGTGTGTAAGTATCAGTTTCTTCTGGGTTTACATAATTACTTACATAACTAGATATCTCAGGCAGATAAATAACTCCAGCTATAAATATTACAAATATTATAAAAATCCAAATTATACCAAAGACACTAGCCTTTTTTTTATCTTCGACAACTGCCAAAGTCGTTGGTACTAATTCTTCTTGCGAAATAACAATTTGTTTCTTCTTTGCCATTTTCAATCATCCCATTTCATTCTACTTAAAATTATACTATAAGTTTGTGATATAAACAAGGTTATTTATTTAATACCATCAACAATTTCTTTAAAATTCATAGAGTTACTTGCTTTAACTAAAATATTATCATTTTCTTTTTTAATAGTATTTATAAATTCTATTGCAGCCTTATTATCTTTAAAATGATAACTATTTTCTTTGTCAAAACCACTTTCTATAGCACCTTCATTTATAAATAAAGCATCATCGCCAACAGTAACTAGAACACTTATTTTTTCAAGTTTTATACTATTACCTATTCTTTTATGTAAATCTTCAGAGTAAGTACCTAATTCTTTCATAGTACCTAAAACAGCAATACTTCGGCCTGACAAAGAACCAAGGTATTTAATAGCATAATTCATAGAATCAAAATTAGCATTGTATGAATCATCTATGATAGTATATCCTTTTGTGTTTATTAAACTCATTCTATTACTACTTAATTCAAAATTAAGTATTCCCTCTTTTATTTGTTCATCTGCAATATTAAATTCTTTTCCTATGGCAACACCTGCGAGGGCATTATAAATAAAATGTTCTCCCCCAACAGGAACTTTATAAATTACATTATTACAAGAAAAATTAGAATTCCATTCACTCTTTTCAATTATATTAGCCATATAATCGCTATCATTATAAATGCCAATAGTTATTATATTATAGTTATCTTTATTTTCTAAATACCAATTATGCAATAAATCATTATCATTATTTATAATAACTTTGCCTTCTTTATTTAGTCCTTCAAGTATTTCTAATTTAGCTTTCAAGATATTTTCTCTACTACCAAGATTACCAATATGTGCAGTTCCTACATTCGTAATAATTGCAACGTCGGGTTTAGCAATACTTGTAAGATAAGATATTTCCCCAAGATGATTCATCCCCATTTCCAAAACTAATACTTCTTTTTCTTCATCAAGAGATAAAATTGTAAGGGGAAGCCCAATATGATTATTTTGATTGCCGACTGTCTTATGAGCTTTATATTTTTCTTTTAAAATACTATATACCATATCTTTGGTACTTGTTTTACCTGCGGAACCTGTGATGGCAACAACTGGGTTTTTAAATAAACTTCGCTTATATTTAGCAAGTTCACCTAAAGCTTTGACAGTATTTTCCACAATTACTATAGATTTATTATTCTTAACTAAATAATCCTTTATTTCTTCAGTTACATCTAAATTATCTAAAATAACTAGATTTGCTCCATTTAAAAAGGCATCCATATAAAACTTATTTCCATCGTTTTTTTCACCCTTTATACCAATGTAACAATCATTTTCTTCAACCTTTCTAGAATCTATGGTTATTTTATTTATATCTAATAAAACTTCATTATAAAGATTTAGATACTTAATATTGTCATAAATATCTATTGATTTCATTTATTCACATCCTCACTATATTATTATAACTTATTTAAAAAGTTTTGTATATACTTCATTAAAGCTACACACAGGAATAATTTCCATGTTATTTATTATTTCTTTTGGTACATCTTTTAAATCTTCAGTATTACTACTAGGCACAAACACTACTTTGATATTTTTATTATATGCAGCAACCAACTTTTCCTTGAGTCCGCCAATTTTTAAAATATTTCCATTTAAAGAAACTTCCCCTGTAAAAGCATAATTACTTGGTATATTTTTATTTTCTTTAATACTACATAAACTAGCAGCAACCGCAAGTCCAGCAGATGGGCCATCTTTTTTACTTGAAGCATCCAAGAAATGGATATGGATATCTTCATTATGAAAATTATACTTATATTTATTTCTAAGCATACTTATAACCACTTCAATACTTTCTTTTAAAATATTTCCTGTATTACCCGTGATAGTTAATTTATTTGTTCCTTTACATGAGACAACCTCTAATTTAGAGATAGTTCCCCCATAGCTTGATACCGCCAAAGTATTTACCGTACCAATTTCATTAACTAATTCCATATCTAACTTATACTTAGGGCTTCCAAGTAATTTAACTACTCTTTCTTCATTTAGAATTTTAACATTATTAATAGTTATTTTCCTAGCTAAAGATGATAGTACTCTTTCTAAGTCTCTCACACCTGATTCCTGAGTATAATTATTTATTATAAAACATAATAATTCATCACTAAATTTTATCTTACTATCATATACCATGTTATCTAAAAGTATCTTAGGTAACATATAATTCTTGGCAATATCCTTCTTTTCAATAGAGGTATAACTACTTAAATTTATTACTTCTACCCTATCTAGTATAGCTGTTGGTATATCATTTACATTATTAGCTGTCAGAATAAAGAGAATACTACTTAAATCAAATGGCTCTTCGATATAGTTGTCAACAAAAAATTTATTTTGATTTGGATCTAATATTTCTAAGAGTGTTGCTGCAGGGTCACCTTTATAGTCTTTAACCATTTTGTCTACTTCATCAATTAGAATAACTGGGTTATTACTTCCACACTTATATAGACCTTGGATAATTTTACCAGGGGCAGATGCTAGATATGTTCTTCTTGTACCAATAAGTTCAGTTGAATCGTTTAAACCGCCGACACTTATTTTATAAAAGTCTCTGTTTAGTGCTTTAGCAATAGACATTGCAATCGTTGTTTTACCAACGCCCGGAGGACCCACAAGACAAATGATAGGGCTTGCAATATGTCTATTTAAATTTTTAATAGCTATATATTCACTAATTCTAGTTTTAATTTCAGCCATACCAAAGTGGGATTTATCAAGGGCTTTATAAACGGCATCAAAATTAGCATTTTCTTTCTTAGCTTTATTCCATGGCAAATTAATAATCCAATCTAAATAATTATGCATAACACTTATTTCCGGACTAGCTTCATTCATTATTTCGTATTTATCTATTTCATGATTTATATGATTTTTTATATTTTTATCTATTTTTAATTTATCAAGGGCACTACGATACTCTAAGACTTCTTCACTTTTCCATGAATCTTCCCCAAGTTCCTTTTTTAAAACATTTAACTTTTCTTTTAAAATAAACTTTCTTTGATCATTTTGAAAAGACTCATCTACCTTTTCTTCAAGTTCATTGTCTATTTGAGCAAGCTTTATTTCTTCGTTCATATCCTTTATTAAAGACTTAGCCCTTTTTATTGGATTAATCTCCTCCATATACTCTAGTTTTTTAACAATATTAAATGGTAAGAAAGATGTTATAGCATCAGTTATTTTATTTAAATCTTTATTATTTTCCACAAAGCTTATTATATCATTAGATACCCCTTTTGAAGTGTTTATATATTCTTTTAAAACTCCAAGAAGTTTTTTTAAAATAGCATTTTCTTCCTCAGGTATTAAAGAAGGTAAATCTATATACATAACTTCACTATATAGTACATCATTATTTACTTCTTGAAAATATTTATTAACAGCAACTCTTCTTAAACCACGAAGTTTTACCTCAATAACTCCATCATTATCAAGCTTATTCTTAATTTTGGCAATAACCCCAACTTGAGGTAAATCATCCAGCGTTGGTTCTTCTTCAAGAGAATCGGTAGGAGCAATAACAAGTATTTCCCCCTTAAAATTGGCACTGGCTTCATTTATAGCTTTGCCGCTTATGACATTATTTAATTCAAGTTTTATTTCTTGATTAGGAAGTATAACTAAATTTTTAAGTAAAACAACTGGAATATTAAAAGACATAGAGCACCTCCTAAAACTTAAAGTTTATTATAACCAACTAAAGGTTATTTGTAAAGTCTAAACACAAGATTTTTCTAAATTTCATAAAATGTATAGAGGTGCGATTATGATTAATTGGTATATAAATTTATATTATCCTTGGCAAGCTTTTATAGCAACCCTATTTACATGGGGAATAACATCTTTAGGTTCCGCAGTTGTTTTTTTATTTAAAAATGTTAAAAAGACTGCGATGGATGCGATGCTTGGATTATCCGCAGGTGTTATGCTGGCAGCAACCTTTTGGAGTCTACTTTCTCCGGCTTTAGAAATGGCCGAGGAATTAAAACTTATCTCTTGGCAAATAGTTTCCCTAGGTATATTATCCGGAGGCTTACTTCTTTACGTTGGAGACAAAATATTTGCTAGAGTATCTCTTAAAGAAACAAATTCAAATAGCCTAAGAAGAAGTTTAATGTTAATATTTTCTATAACTCTTCATAATATTCCCGAAGGTATGGCAATTGGTGTCGCTTTTGCATCCGTTGCTTACCATTTAGAGGGAGCAACCCTTACATCCGCAGTAATGTTAGCAATAGGCATTGGAATTCAAAACTTTCCGGAAGGTTCTGCCGTCTCACTGCCTTTAAAAAGAGATGGAGCAAGTCCTAAAAAAGCTTTCTTATTCGGAGCATTAAGTGGGGTTGTAGAGCCTATTTCGGCAATAATCGGAGCTTTGCTTGTTATAAAAGTTCGAATTCTCTTACCTATATTACTTTCTTTTGCCGGTGGAGCTATGATATATGTTGTAATTGAAGAACTAATACCCGAGAGTCAATCTAACGAAAAAAAAGACCTAATGGCCCTATTCACAATATTTGGTTTTATCATTATGATGATATTTGATGTAGCTTTAAAATAAATTTATCAATAGAAAAACATCTAAATCAACGAAGTTAATTTAGATGTTTCCTTTTGTAAACAAATTATTTAGCAGCTTTTTCTTCAGCTTCTAGTTTAGCAACTATTTTCTTTAGGGCATCAGCTGTAGCTGTTTTAAGTTCGCTAACACTTTTTTCTACTACTGGTGTTCCTTTTTCAACAGCTAATTTATATAATTCATCAGCTTTCTTTTGAATCTTAGTAGCTTTTTGTTTAGCAATTTTTAAAGCTTTTTCTTTATCTAAGTCTTTTAATTCTTTTTGAAGTTCATTTACTTTTTTAACAATGCTTTTCTTAACATCTTCAGCTTTAATAGACTTAACTTGTT
This sequence comes from Agathobacter sp., assembly GCA_963628465.1. GTDB lineage: Bacteria > Bacillota_I > Bacilli_A > RF39 > UBA660 > Onthocola_B. The sequence continues at coordinate 7,966 of CAVGEW010000040.1, forward strand.
CTAAAACTTCATCAAATTTCTTCTTTAAATCCGCTCTTGTTTCCTTTCCTGTTTTAGGAGCAAATAGTAATCCTAATCCTGCTCCAATTGCTGCTCCAGCAACAAATTTTCCTAATCCATTTTTTTTCATATTATTCTTCACTATCTTCCTTTCTTTTTTTTCTAAATAATATTTTACTAAATAAATTTCCAGTTACTTCTACAACTTTATCTGTAAAAGAAGCAATCTTATCAGTTGTAAAATCTATTATACTAAATATTGAGTTTAACGATTCTACTTTTTCATTAACGTTATCTACTACTTTTTCTATCTTATCCATAGTTATTATAGTCTTAATTCCTAAAATTATTCCTATGGTTAATAAAGCTATAAGCAGCAAATAAATTATAATTGGTAAAAAATTTAACCAAAATTCCACTAGACATCACCATCCTCTCGATTATCATACATAGAATCTATTAAATCAAATAAGTCATTTTCTAAAGTATCATCATCTTCCACTTTATCTTTTTCTGTTTTAACAGGTTCTGTTTTTTGAGTTAATTCTTCCAATTCTTCGTCAACTTTTTCATAAACTTCAGGTTCATTTATGACTTCATCTAGAGAATCTAATTTATTTTTGACATCATCTCTTGTATCAATTATCATATCCGAAGTATCTTCCAAAAGTTCATCAATGGTTTTTACCTTTTGTTTCTTTTCTTCTTCATCTTCTTTAAGTTTAACTGTAACAGTCTCTTCATAATAAGTGCTTACTGGTGCTTCTTTTTTCTTTTCCCCAAAAGCTTTGTTTCTAACAATGTCAATGTCAAGATTGTTTACATCACTAGATGAATCTTTTTGTTTAATATCTTCTGGTTTATAATCTTCGTTAAGTATCCCGTACACAGGGGAAATAATTGGTGATGGTTTAAACTTTTTCTTTTCGACTACTTCAGTTCTTTCAATTCTTTCATACTTACCTAAATCATATTTCTTTTCAACTTTACGTTTCTTTTCATATTCTAAAACATTAGTCGTAGCTTTAGGTTTTTGAATTCTACTCATACTTGAAAATTCTTCTTCATCAAAATCGGGGAATGAAAAGCTTTTGTCAGACTTAAATATTTCTCTCTCGCTTAATAATTCTGGCACTTCTTCCTTTTTAACAGGTTCTGCCTTAGGAAGCTCAGTAACAATATTTTCCTTCTTTTGAGGCTCTATTTTCTCAGCAATGGGCTTTTGAACTGACTTTACATCCTTTTTCTTCGCGCTTTCTGTTTCATCTTCCTCTATTTCATCAAATAATATCCCTTTAATTTTATTAAGTAATCCCATGATATCCGCCTTTCTAGTTAATCAAATCTGGGTCTGGAATTTTGTCATCTTCCTCGCTACTTGTGCTGCTATCTACGGTCAGATAATCACTTTCACTACCCTTGGTATTGAATATATTAAACTCAATCTCGCTAAAATTAAGGACATCTTCACCCATCAAATTAGCAATTATACTATCATTATACTCAACACTTTTTAATATGTTTATAATAGATAACATAGTTTCATTTAAACTATTTTCATCTACTATCACTTCTATTTTAGCATAATTATACATAATTTCAACTAAATATTTATCATTTTTTAATAAATTTACTTCAACATAGCCAAATTTGTTGTCAAATTCAATCTTTTTTGATATTTTAGCATTATTATTTATCTCATATTCTTTAGTTACTTTTTTATAATAACTTACGATATCAACATATAAATAATACTTATATCTAGCGTCTGTGATAGATTCATTATATAAAGAGCTATCAGATACTTGCATTCCTCTTGGAAGATAATAACTATAGCCTGTTCGATATATATTAGCTTTAGCTTTTCTTGTTGCAATATTATTTATAATATCATCATAACTTAAATCATTTATTTTAGTGCACCCTGTTATAAAGAACAAACACATTATAATTAATACTTTTTTCATAGCTAACCTCTATTTAATTATACCATGCTAATTTTAAGATGTAAATTAAAAATTGTATACTTATGTATAGAAAAAATCTTTAATTTCAGCGAAAATAAGCCAAATTAAAGATTTTTGTTTAAAAGATTTGTCGAAAATTGTCGAAAGTGTTGCAATCTATTTTTTTATGTGTATAATAACTCATTGTTACCCGCAAAAATAATATATCTTTAACTTCTAACCGCACATAAGGGTAACAAACAAGGCTAATTATAACCAACCAATCGATACTTTACCCAAATATAATTAGCCTAGAATCTCAAAGTTTCTTTGAGATTTCTTTTTTTACATCAACATATTTTATTTTAATGCCCATATTAGAGAATCTTTCTTCATATTCAGTTTTAATGTTAGGTATATCCTCATTGTGTAAGTCATAGCTTATTTTATTTATAGTATATCCATACTTTTTATATTCATCTAGACTATAGGCAAATAAATCATCATTGTCAGTTTTTTGTATTATATGAGCATTTTCTTTAAAGAATCTATCATATACTTTTAAATAATTACTTGATGTAAGTCTTCTTTTAGCGTGTCTATCCTTCGGCCATGGATCAGAAAAATTAAGATATATAGTATCTATCTTATTATCAAGTAAATCTTCAATACTTGCTATATCACCAATTAATATTTTAAGATTACTAGGTTTATATTCATTTATCTTCTTAATAGCAACACTTGCAACACTACTAAATTTTTCAACCCCAATAAAGTTTATATCAGGGTTATTTAAAGCCATATTTAAAATAAACTGTCCTTTTCCCATTCCTATTTCTAAACAAATTTTGTTATCATTATCAAAGACACCATCATAAAAGTAATCACAATTATTTATTAACTCATCTTTATCCTTTGGATTTCTCATTCTCATTATTATCAACTTCCATTTCTTTATCATATAATAATTGTAAGGAGGCTACTTATGAGAAAATCACGAAACTCGTTTTTTACAGAATCAAACATGAATTACTCTAATTTTCAGGCCCAAGGAGCAATGCCATATGGTAATAGTGCCAACTACAATTCCTTCTATCAAGGACAAATGCCTAATATAGGTATGCCATATGTAGATAATTCAGACTCTATTGAAAATAGAATTGCTAAAATTGAAAGACAAATAAATAGAATAAATGCAAGAATAAATAAACTAGAAAGCTTAAATACAACGTTCTTAGATGATACAATAGATACATCTAACAATATGTATATGCTTTAATTATAGATAATCATTGCACTAAAACAATATATCTGTTCTTCACCACACACGGCAATTGCCACTTGATACTTGATATCTATTATATCAAAATCTCCGGAATTTAGGAAGTTATTTATAGCACTTTCTAAATCTTTTTCATGTCCTTCATCAATAACTTTAACTTTCATACATTAATCACCAAAGTTATTATACAATAGCTATTTCAAAAAATTTGTTGGTTATTGTAATTATTAAAAAAATTGCAAGCTCTATTTGGGCTAAAAGTTAATTTAAGAATTATGTACTTTCTTAGACTTAATATATTTATCAAGACCTCTAAAGCCATTTGATTGATAATCAAATTCTTTTATAATAGAATAATCTTTTATATTATGTTTATCTAAATACCTTTTCATAGAATCTTCAGTTATAGTATTAAAACTTATTTTATCATGAATTCGACCTAATAATTCTTTACTAAAAGTATTTTCATAGGTACTTTTACCTGGCATAAAACCTATTTTATAACTAGCTAAAGCATTACTAGTCGCAAATATATAAGTATTCTTAAAGTCTATTTTATCCCCCTTAGAATTAGTTACATAGCCTTCATCTAGGATTTGTAAAAATAAATTAATAACACTAGGATGAGCTTTTTCTAATTCATCAAGTAAGATGATAGAACAAGGATTCATTCTAACCTTATCAAAGATATTTTCATCATCATACCCTATGTATCCTGCACTTGAACCTATAAGTCTTGATATAGATATACTTTCATTATATTCACTTAAATCAAGTCTAATTAGAGGAATAGATAAAAACGTAGCAATATCTTTAACTGTTTTAGTTTTACCAACTCCAGTTGGTCCTGATAAAAGAATTGATACTGGAGATAGTTCATCTTTTCTTTTTAAAGCATCTATTATACTAGTAATAGCGTCTTCTTGAGAAATTATATTATCTAGGAGATATTCTTTTAAACTGTCAAAATCAAAATTTAAAAGAGGTATATTATTCTTTCTTAAAAGGACTTCTTTTATATCAGAATCTAATAATTTGTTAGGCGTATTTTTTTTCTTATTTATTTTTTCCCTAAGTTTTATTTCCATACTTCGGTATTTTAAAGCTTCTTCAAAGTTATTATTTTTGACCATATTTTCTTTAGTCTTTATAATATTATTTAGTTTATCCTTTAACTTAGATATATCTTTTTCTCTAGGACACTTTACTTCCTTCATAGCACATACACTATCAAGTAAATCAATTGATTTATCTGGATTAAATCTATTTAAGATATATCTATCGGTAAGATTTACTATGCTTTTAATATTATTATCTGTTATTTTTATATTATAGTGTTTTTCAAAGGAAGGTTTTATTCTCGAAAGAATATATTCTGTTTCTTCCTTAGACGGTTCATTTATTTTAATTATTTCAAATCTTCTTGCTAAAGCTCTATCTTTAGCTATATATTTATTATATTCATTCGTAGTTGTTGCCCCGATTATTTTTACTTTGCCCCGAGCAAGGTATGGTTTTAAAATATCACTTGCATTAATAGCACCTTCAGCTCCGCCTGCACTGGCCATAGTATGGATTTCATCAATAAAAAGGATTATCTCAGGATTGTTTTCTATTTCTTTGATTACTTTGTTTAATTTTTCTTCAAACTCTCCGCGATACTTAGTACCTGCGATAAGTGCCGACATTTCTAAAGACACTATTTTTTTATCCTTTAGCTTACTTGGGACATTACCATTTTTGATTCTTCGAGCTAATTCTTCGACAATAGCACTCTTACCCACTCCTGCAGGACCTATAAGCAAAGGATTATTCTTATTTTTGCGAAGTAATGTTTCTATAACAAGATTTAATTCTGCGTCTCTACCTACTAACAAATCATCACTATCTAATAAAGACATATCTTTGCCTATATTATATAATTCTAACTTCTTATTACTTTTTTTATAGCTTTTTCTTATATCATCATATAATTTATCTATGTCTATATCCATACTTAGAAGAATTCTGATAGCTATACCTTCCCCTTCATCAAGAATAGCAATTAATAAATCCATAGGTTCTAAAGTCATATTCCTAGTTATTTCACTAGCTTCTTTAATAACTCTTTTAAGTAAAGGAGTATATATACCGCAGTAAACATCATTATTAGAAACCACTGAAAGAAGTTCATCTAAAAAATTATCATAAGAAAGACCATATTCTAATAAAATATTTCTAATTTTATCATTATTTTGTATTAAACTAAGAAATAAATGTTCTGTTCCTACATAAGGATGATTTAACTCCATAGCTATTTTCTCAGCCTTTTTAAATACCTTCTTAACTTCTAAACTATAATTATTATTCATAGAATCCTCCTTATTAATTCTATGTAAGTTATGGAAAATATTTAATTATTTTATACAATTAAAAGGACATTTACTACATAATGGATTCTTAGCTTTACAAGTATATCTACCTAAAAGTACTAATTGATTATGAACCCTATTCCAAGTATCCTTAGGAAAAAACTTCATTAAATCTTGTTCTATTTCCAAGACTTCACTACTTTTAGATAGACCTATTCTATTTGCAACTCTTGCTACATGGGTATCTACGGCAATTGCTGGCACATTAAAAATATTAGATAAAACTACATTACATGTCTTTCTACCTACGCCAGGTAAACTTTCTAGATATTCTCTATTACAGGGAACTACTCCGTTATAATCTTCAACTAATCTATTAGCTACTTCTTTTATATATATAGCTTTTCTTTTGTAGGTACCTACTGGATATATAATACTTTCAATAGTGTTTAAATCAGCTTTAGCTAAAGAAAATATATCATATTTAGAAAATAAAACTTTAGTTACTTCATTTACTCTTTTATCCGTGGTTTGAGCAGATAAAACCGTAGCTATTAAAAGTTCATAGTCTTTATTAAAGGTAAGTTCACAAACAGGATTTGGTACAATAATATCTAATTTTTTTAATACAGCATTACTTTTCATTTAGCCAATCAAAATTCATAACACTAGTTTCGTATAAAGGGGCTTCAGGTTCTTCTTCCATCATCTTTTTGATATCTTCAGGTTTCTTTATACCTTTTCTATTCCATTCATATAAAACTTTATCTACATATCTAAGTGTTAACGCTCCATTATAAACAGCTTCCTTTAAAGCAGCTTCAATTAACCTTTCACTAAAACCACTTTCAATCCATGCATTTATTATTTCATAATCTGTATTAGATAATGTTCTTCCAAATTCTTTTTCAAATGTTTCATATATATCAGTTTTAATATTTTCTTTTTCTTTTGATTTATAATCACTTCTTATTTCACTATAAAAATTTTCTAAAGAAACAGATTCTTTTATTTTGCCAAAACAATCTTTTTCAGCTTTTACATTAATTATTTTCTTACTCATTAAAGAACCATAAGCCTCTATTACATCATCGTCCTTCATATTCAAGGTTTTAGCTATTACTTTAATATCAAATACTACATCGTAAGAATTATCAAAATATAAAAGAAGTAAAAACTCATTTAAAGACAAATTTAACTTTAAGGCCTCTTTTATAAATATACTTTCTGCCACAAGTTTTTTATTATCTTTAAACATAGTTCTCACTTCCTTTTCTTTAAATACTCTATTATTTTATCTTTTTTATTACTTAGTTTATTACTAAGTATTTCTTTTTCTAAAGTTTTATAAACACCACTTATTACTTTGTTATCATTATATATATCAAGGATATCTTTACTTGTAATATCTATATCACTTTTAGACTTTATGGGTAATTTATTATACATTTTACTTATTTTTTTATAGTCTATATTCATTATTTTACCAGCGATAGAAGAAACATATAAACCATAATTATAAAGTATAAAATTATCTATTTTACCATGGTTTTTTACCTCGGTAATCTTTATTATATTCCCTTTTTCTATATTTGTAAATGGGATATTTGCGACTTTTATTTGCGACCACATTCCAAGTAAGTCATCAACATAATTTATGTGGCTATATTCTATACCTAAGATAGTGGAAATGCCTGTAGATTCCATTAATTTTAAAGCTTTATTAAAATTTTTACTAAGAAGTATTTTTTCTAATTCTGATTTAATTCTATCCTTAGATAAAGTACCTATGAGATAGTTATATTCTTTTATTACAGAAAGCAGGTCTTTATCAATTTCAAAATCTAAGATAGTTGCAAATCTAATAGCACGCATAATTCTAAGAGGGTCTTCCTTAAGCTTTACTTTGGGATCACCAATCATTTTAATGACTCTACCGTTTAAATCCTTGCACCCATTTAAAGGGTCAATTATTTTCTCAGTTTTATCCATACATATAGCATTTATAGTAAAGTCTCTACGTAAAAGGTCTTCCTCTAGATTATCTATATAAACTACATTACTCGGCTTTCTATTTACATAGTTTAAATCTTTTCTAAAAGTAGTTATATCTATATTATAGTTATCAAACTTTATATTAACACTTCCATAGTTACTTTTAGAACTATTAAAAATATTGTGAATAGCTTTAGGTAATGCGTTAGTAGCTATATCTACATCTTTAGAAGATATACCAAGCAAATAATCCCGAACAAAACCTCCGACTAGAAATGCTTGGTAGCCGGCTTTTTCTAAAGTATCAAGTATTTTTACTATATTTTTTTCCATTTATGTATTCCCCTTTTAATTATATCAAACTAAGAAAGAAAAAAACATCCCTTTTAGAGATGTTTTACAATAAATTTATAATATTATTACTTTTATACTCAAAAGAAAAGGAATAAACTCTGCAGAGCTTATTACAAAGCTACTTTTTTCTCCATACAGGTTTAGTATCGGAACCAACATTTATTATTAAATCTTGATTTTTCAAATATGTTAATGCCATTTTTCTAGCTTGCTCTATTAAGTCAATTCTTAAATCATCCATTGTAGCATTAGAAATTAAAGTTGTATTATTGGTAATATCAAAGTCACCATCTTCATTTCTATCATATATTTTATTAGCTGTTTTATGCGCCTCAGAACTTTTGTGGATAAAAATATATAAAATATGTTTTTCATTATAAATGAAGTCTTTTATATCCAAATGAACTGTTGGAAATATCTTTGGAGGATTATTACAAAGATTAGCAAAATATTTCTTAATACTACTTATAACATCTTCAGAAATTCCGACAATTGAACCAGCATCTTTAATGCCAAGAAAAATATGTCCCCATTTCTATTAAGCATTGAGCAAATAGATTCAAACAAATTATTAGGCAAAGTTTTTTAGACTTCTTTAAACACTACCGTTGTACTTTCTCCATGTTTAATAATATAAAGCAAATTATCCGGTAATTTGTTATGATTCAGGATTAATTCCTCCTTCGTATAAACCTATTGTAACAAAATATTTCTAAAATGTCATTAATAAATTAATTTAGTGGGGCTGTTAATAGGGGCTTGACAAAGTCTTTAAAATGCGTATAATAGATAATGCACTTTGAAAGGGGAAATTAAATATGAAAGATTACTGTGGAAATTGTGAATATTATGATTTAAACCAAAAAGAATATTGGGGAAGTAGATATTATTGTACAAAAACATATAAATACAGAGAAAATAATGAAGGTGCATGTAATTTATATATTCAAAAGAAAGCTCAGACTTCTGATTGCTTTATAACTACGATAATATGTGAAAAACTTGGTTACCAAGATAACTGTGATATCTTAGAAACATTAAGATTTATAAGAGAAAGTTATTTAAAGAAAACTGAGGAAGGTAGAGCTTTATTACAAGAATATGATATTATAGGTCCGGTAATAAGCGCTGAAATAGCTAAATGTTCAGTGATTGATTCAATGATGTTAGCTAAAAAATATATCTTGCCTTGTTATGATTTAATTAAACATAATAATTATGTTGATGCAATTATGATATACACAGAAATGGTTATGATGTTAAAAGCAAGATTTAGTTATGCTTTTGAAGATGCTAATCTTGACTATAGCTATCAATCACCAACTGAAGAACTTGGTAAAGCAAGAGTCAGAATAAAACCAGCAAATGCTTAATTTGCTGGTTTTTGTTATCTATTATTGAATTTAGCTACCAAAGCATCGAACATGTTTTCACAAGCTTTTAAGAATGCTTCTTTGTCAGCAGTAAAATCTACTGGAGTTTCAACACTTGCCTCAGGAATCGGCTCAACACTTGGCATTGGCGCTACAGTAACTTCTGGCATAACCGGTGCTACTACTTGTGATTCAACAGGTGCCGCAGGCATTACTGGTTCGCTTGGTGCAGGACTAATGTTTGGCATTTGGATAGGTTCGCTAACTATCTCTGGAGTACCAATATTAACTGGCATTACTGGTTCGCTTGCAACTGGAGTAACTTCTGGAGTGCTAACAATTTCTGGGGTGCCAAGGTTAACCGGCATCACTGGTTCAGCAGCAACTTGAGGTTGAACAGGTGTATCTATTGCTCCAACAGGTTTATAACTATTTTTTAAAACATCAAAAGATGCAACTGGAAGTGTTAATTGCTTAAAGAATACATCTTCAGCTCCTAAAGTATTGGGTACACTAATATAATCTACTTGATTACCAGAAATAATTAACCTAAGTATTTCTTTAACAGCATTCCATTCAGTATCAGGCACAACACTCAAACTATTATTCACAAGTTTTGAAACCAAAATAATTGGAAGCCCCATTGTTCCATTCATTTCATTATCAAGTGCTACATACTCTCCACTTGTGCTTTTAAAAGCTGTTACAAGTGGTTTTTCTAAAACTCCACCAGATGTGGTATTAATTTTTATTTTTTCCATTTTATTCAATCCCTTCTCTATTCTTATTTAATTATATCAAATTATTTTATCTTTTTCAATATAAAATATTTACAACCATAAGCACAATAATTTTCGATATAATCATCGACTTTAGCAATATCATTTACAGGTTTAAAATATTTATTATCTTTATCATTAAATCCTTTAAGTCTTACTTTACCATATGCATAATCCCCTAAAATATAATCAAAACCATCAAAATAATCTGTTATTTTTCCCTCTAAATCACTTATATCTAAAGCATCTTTTTCATTTTTAATTACTTCATATTTTTTATTATCAATAAGAACTTCCATAAAACCTCCCTATATTAGAATAAATACAATAATGCCAAGCACCATTAACACTGTACATACTGCACTAATAACTAAAAGAATATCAACATAACCATTACCACTAGTAACTTTGTTATTTTCTCTTTCTATAGCTTCAATAGCCTTATCTAGTAAATATTCTTTGTTAATAGCATTTTCTCTTATTTTAAAGTAATCATATACTTCAGAATTAACCTTATCAACATCTCCACTTGCCATATTCTTTATATCATCAAAACTGTAATTTAAAAGTTCATATGCTTTAACATTTAAATAATGTTTTTCTTTAGGAAGAATAGTTTTAATATTATTCTTCATTTGAATCTTAAAATATCTATCCACTTCTAGAATATCACTAGCTTGTAAGAAATTATATGATACTCTTAAAGGATTCTTAGAATATGGGGTATATAATAATTCATAAAATTCTATTACTTCAGCTTCTGTTAAATAAAATTCCAACTTCTTTTTTATCAACATATCTACGAGTTCTTTTTGAATTATTATAAAATAAGGGTTCTTGTTTTTAATAGTTCTTTTCTCATTTTCATGTTCAAAATCAGAGAATAATTGGATATTTGATAAGAATACTTCAACTTCTGTTATAGAATAGCCAAACTTACTTAAATTTTCTTTTAAAAGGTCTTCATCCCCCATTACTTTAGGGTTAATAATATCAAGTTCACTATAAATGGATACAAGGCACCTTAAAACCACGACTAGAAAAGAGTTATAAGTAACTCCTTGGATATTTTGGCTACTTTCTAAGTAATCATCAATAGCTTCAGTAAAGGCTTCATTAATAAATACTTTATCCACTTTATTCTCACCCTATTTAAATTGTATCATACAAAATGGGGGAATGGAATACCTAAAATACTTGTTTTACTTTATTTTAACAAAAAAATTAATAAAGAAGTTCTATTTCTAGAACTTCTTTATTAATTTTTTTTCTATTAAAGTAATAATTTTATATAACAAGAAAGAAATAATTAAAAGGATTAATATACCTGCCATAACAAGGCTTAAATTAAATACTTGTGTTCCATAAATAATTAGATAACCAATACCAGCGTGGCTTACTAAAAATTCCCCCATAATTACACCTATCAGGCTCATGGATATGCATAACTTCATGCTAGATATAATGGTGTTGTAAGAACTTGGTATAACTAATTTAAAAAGTATTTGTATTTTACTTGCTTTAAAAGATTTTAATAATTTTAATTTTTCTATGTCGGTATTTAGAAATCCATTATAAATAGTTATAATGTTTATAATTAAATTAATAAGCAGAGCCATTACAATAACACTTTTTATATTAGCGCCTGCGATAATTATAATAAGAGGCCCTAAAGCAACCTTAGGCAAAGAATTTACCATTGTTAGAAATGGATCAAGGATGCTAGATAAAATAGGTATTTCATAAAGAATAATAGCAATTATAAAGCCAAGTAATAAACCTAGAATAAAGGCAATTAAAACTTCTTCTAAAGTAACAAATATATGGTTAAATAAATTATTTTGCATGCCTAAATTTATAATAGTTGTTATAATTTTACTTGGTTTTGAAAAGACAAAACTATTTATTATATTTTTATTTGCTAAGTATTCCCATGTACATAAGAAAAGTATTACAATAAGTATTTGTGAAAAGAGAACAATTAATTTTCTTTTTTTAATACCTTTGATAAATTTTTGTTGTTCACTAGACATTTTTATCTAAATCCTTCCATAATAAGTCATAATAGTAACCAAATTCTTTAGCCTTTCGATTATTCGTGGGAATAGATTTATTACTTAGATTAATTTCGTATATATTTTTAATTTTCGCCGGTCTTTTAGATAAAACTATAATTCTATCCGCAACACTTATAGCTTCGGCAAGGTCATGGGTTATCATTATAACCGATTTTTTTTCGCTTTTTATAATATTAAATACATCATCGCTTACCGATAGTCTTGAAACATAATCTAAAGCTGAGAAAGGTTCATCAAGCATCAAAATGTCAGGTTTTAAAGCAAGTGTTCGAATCAAAGCCACTCTTTGTCTCATTCCCCCAGATAACTCATGAGGATATTTTTCTAAAAAATCCCGAAGGCCATATTTAATAAGTAAATTCTTAACAAATTTAATATTTTCTTTATTTTTTTTCTTTTCAATATCTAAACCTAAACAGGCATTATCTAGGATATTAAGCCAAGGAAACAAGGCATCTTCTTGAGGCATGTAACCAAACTTTATGCCATTTTGTATTTTAATTTGCCCCTCTGAAGGCTTATCAAGACCTGATAATATGTTTAAAAGTGTCGATTTACCACAGCCACTTGAACCTACGATAGCTAGTATTTCTTCTTTATCTAAAGCAAAAGAAATGTTATCTATAGCTTTTATTTCTCCTTTTATAGTTTGATAGTTTTTACATAAATTAGTTACTTCAAGTATTTTACTCATAAAAGTTATTAACTAAATCTTTATATGGAACATAATCATCAAGTAAATTAAAATCTATTAGAAAATCCTCTAAGTTGGTAAATAATCCTTCACTTATATATGGACTATCAAGAAAACAGTCATATTCTTTATATCTATCTATCATTTGCGCTAAATCTTTTATGCTTGTATCGGGAAATTGATTAATAATTTCCTTAGCTATTACTTCAGCATCATTATCTAGAGTATATTTAATACCCTTGTTTATAGCGTTTGTAAATCTTTCTATAATATCACTATTATTTTTAATATAGCTTTTTCGAGCATAAAAGGTTGTGTAGGGAACTTCCCCAGAAAGCATCCCAACAGATGCAACAACTGTTCCATAGCCTTCATTAACTAATTTTGTAGCATTAGGTTCAAAAAGGTTTACAAAATCCCCATTACCCCCGATAAACGAACCTGACAATGCTGAAAATTCCACCGCCGTATTTACATTTATTTTACTGGTGTCAATACTGTTTTTCTTAAGTGCATTTAGAAAATTTAAGGCTGGCATCCCGGTAGAACGACCTACGAGAATTTCTTTGTTATATAAATCTTCTAGTTTAAAATCTTTATAATCATTCCTAGATACGATAAACTGTCCATCTCGTTTAGTAAGCCCAGCGAAAATTTGTAAGTAATCTTCTTCATCTTGCTTGTAAACATATATTGCTGATTCAGCCCCCGCAAAACCTATTTGGACATCACCAGATAAAACTGCACTACTTACTTTATCTGCTCCAGGTGTAAGAATAAGTTCTAAATCTATCCCTTCATCTTCAAAATACCCTTTTTCTATCGCAACATAAAGGGGACTATAAAACGAACTGTGAGTAACCTCCGCTAGTTTTATTTTAGTAAGTGCTGTTTTATTATCCTTTCTAAAACCAAATGTAACTAAGACTATACCTATTAATATAACCATACATAAAAGTCCAATAATAATTCTTTTTTTCAAAAATAATTCCTCCCTCTAGGGTAATATATGTTTTTTTATAGAAAATGTTTTTATAATTGACCTTCTAGTATTTATAGCAATTTAAAATTTAGTTTTTTGGGCAATACTATTGACTAACTTGTAGCGATAACTTTACTGGAATTATTAAAGAAGAAAAGATATGATGATTATTTAATACAGTTTAATGTGTAACCTTTTTTAGGTTTAACAAAAAAAAAAGCAAAATCATAGCGATTATAGTTGAGTTAAGTACCAAATAAATAAATATAAAACCAGTTGAATATGCACTTCTTACAAATGAAATATATAAAAGTTGGTCTGGTATGAAAGTAAGTAATACAAAGAATATAAAGGACTTAGAAAAGAGTCTTTTAAGAGATAATATGACTAGTATAGAAGTATTACTTACTGATTTAGGAGAAATTGCCGCTCGTGATATAGCAAAGTCAGAGAATCCTCAGGGTTTTAAAGAAAATAAAGTTCTAACGTATTTAAATTATATGAGTTACCTCACGGTAACTCATTTTCTTCTTCATTTCTATTTTTAGTATCTAACTTTTGATTTACTATTTCGACTTATCTTTTATAAATACCTTTATTTGATACAGATGCGAACAATTTATTTAAAAAAATCTCTTTTATTAAAACTACTCATCATAAATCTAAAAGCAGCTTTTCTATTTGTAAGATAGTTAAATTTAACATTGTTTTTATTGTTAACAATTATCTTATCTACTAAAAATTTAGCTATTACATCAGGATAATCGCCTAATATATTGTAAACTTTTTTGACATTCTCAGGAAGTTCAAACCTATCCGTTCCCATTGAATGAGTAATAAAATCGGTTATCATTATACCAGGAGATAGTACACCTACCTTAATTGGTAGTTTTTTTATTTCTACTTCTTTAGCCAAAGCTTTGAAAAAGTATGTTAAGCCTCTTTTGCTAGTTCCGTATATTGATAAACCTAAGATTACATTATCATTACTTCCATGTCCTTCGACACCATATATTTGACCATATCCTTGTTTTATCATTTGATTCATAGCAATTTTAGACCCTATGATAGCACTTTTTAAATCTATATCAATTAATCTACTTACCTGAGAACTTTCTACTTCCCAGATTGGCACCATCATTTGGTTTACGCCAGCGTTGTTAATCCAAACATCAACACCAGCAAAGTTTTGGATGGTTTTATCCATTAAATTTTGTAAATCTACTTCTTTAGTTACATCACAAACTAAAGCTAGAACTTTGCCACTTCCCTTAATATTTTTTTCAAGTTCTTTTTTAGCTTCTTCAAGTTTTTCTTCAAGTACATCTGATATAACTACATTATAACTATTTTTTCTAAATTCTTTAGCAAGTTCAAAACCAAGTCCTCGAGCAGAACCGGTGATTACTACTGTTTTCATTTATCTACCTCTTCCTTAGTAAAATAATCAAATTTTTTTAAGCTTAATATTTTTGCTAAAAATTCACCTGTGTATGAATCTTTACATTTAGCTACATCCTCTGGAGTTCCAGTTACTACGACTTTTCCTCCATATTTGCCACCATCTGGGCCTAAGTCTATTATATGGTCTGCAACCTTTATAACATCTAAGTTATGTTCAATTACTATTACTGTATCGCCATTATCTACGATTCTATTTAATATTACTAAAAGTTTCTTTATATCATCAAAGTGAAGACCTGTTGTTGGTTCATCTAGGATAAACACTGACTTACCAGTAGCTTTTTTTTGAAGCTCCTTAGCAAGTTTAACCCGGCCTGCTTCTCCACCTGATAAAGTTGGTGCTGATTGACCTAACTTAATATAAGAAAGGCCTACATCATCCATAACCTTTAGTTTATTATAAATCTTCGGAACATTGGCAAAGAATTCTAGGGCTTCACTAACTCGCATATCTAAAACATCACTTATATTTTTGCCTTTGTATTTTATTTCTAGGGTTTCTCTATTGTACCTTTTGCCTTTACAAACATCACAAGGGACATAAACATCCGCTAGAAAATGCATTTCAATCTTCTTAACACCATCACCCCAGCAATTTTCACATCTACCACCCTTAACATTAAATGAGAAACGGCCTTTGTCATATCCCCGCATTTTAGCTTCTTTGGTTTGAGCAAATAAATCTCTAATGTCATCAAATACACCAACATAAGTTGCAGGATTACTTCTTGGCGTACGACCTATCGCATCTTGAGTAATTTGTACTACTTTATCGATATTTTCAAGACCTTTGATTTCTTTGCAAGCTCCAGGAACAACTTTACTATTGTATATTTCTAAAGCTAATCTTTTATATAATACTTCATTTATAAGAGAAGACTTACCAGAACCTGATACACCAGTTACAACAACAAACTTATTCAATGGTATATCAACATTTATATTCTTTAAGTTATTTTCTTTAGCACCTTTGATACTTATTTTAAGACCATTACCTTTTCTTCTGGTTTTAGGAACTTCAATTTCAAGCTTACCACTTAGATATTTACCTGTTAAACTATTTAGATTTTTCATAACTTCTTCGGGAGTACCATAGGCCATAATTTCTCCACCATACTCCCCTGCCCCAGGGCCAACATCCACCAGAAAATCGGCCGAAAGCATTGTGTCTGCATCGTGTTCAACTACTATCAGAGAATTTCCTAAATCACGCATTTCTTTCAAAGAATTAATTAATCTTTCATTATCTTTTTGATGAAGACCAATACTAGGTTCATCTAAGACATATAAAACGCCGGATAATTTAGAACCAATTTGCGTTGCTAGTCTTATTCTTTGGGCTTCGCCTCCCGATAAAGTACCGGCACTTCTTGTAAGAGTAAGGTATGATAAACCAACATTTTCTAAAAATTCAAGTCTTGATATAATCTCTTTTAAAATAAGGTTGCTTATTTCTTTTTCTTCGTTATTAAGTTTTAGTTTTTTAAGAAAATCTAACAAATCACTTATAGACATATCACAAATATCAAAGATATTTTTATCATTAATATATATAGATAAAACGGATTTTTGAAGTCTTTTTCCTTTACATGTTGGGCACTGTGTTTCAATCATATAACCTGAGAGCCAATCTCTTATCCAGCCACTTTTAGTTTCGACATATCTTCTTTCTAAAGCAGGTATTACCCCTTCATAAGTACCTTTAGTGTTTCTTGTGCTACCTGTCTTAGAAACGTACTTAAATTCTAGAATTTCACTAGTGCCATACAATATATAGTTAAGTTTTTCTTCAGGGATATCCTTAACAGGAGCAAACATATTTATATCATAGTGCTTACAAACAGTTTCTATTTGGGTAAAATAAGTATTTGAATCCATGCTTAAAGCAGTTATAGCACCCTCAACTAATGATTTATTAGAATCAGGAATAAGCAAATCTTTACTTATATGAAGTTTAGTACCTAGACCTTTACATTCTTCACAAGCACCATATGGGGCATTAAATGAAAATAGCCTTGGCTCAAGCTCTGGTATAGAGTAATTACATATTTTACAAGCATATTTTTCACTCATAAATATTTCTTCATCATCTATAAGTATTACCACTTTTCCATCTGCTTTTTTCGTGCTTGTTTCAATAGCCTCAAAAATTCTTGAATACTCATCTTTATCAACAGTTATTTTATCTATGATAATATCTATATTATCTTTAATATTCTTTTCTAAGGTTATTTCTTCATTTAAACTCATTATTTTGCCATTTACTCTTACCTTAGTAAATCCTTCTTTTCTTAATTCATCAAATAAATCCTTGTGTGTTCCTTTTTCTCCATGAACAACGGGTGCTAAAACGCTCACAGTTTTACTTGTGTACTCCATGACTTTATTGGTCATTTCTTCGATACTTTGACTTTTAATTGGAATATGATGATTTGGGCAATATGGTATACCAATTCGCGCAAATAAAAGGCGTAAATAGTCATAAATTTCGGTGATAGTACCAACGGTTGAACGAGGGTTTTTATTCGTAGATTTTTGGTCAATGGATATTGAGGGACTTAAACCTTCGATTGAATCAACATCTGGTTTTTCACTTACCCCAATAAATTGTCTAGCATAAGCAGATAGACTTTCTACATATCTTCGTTGCCCTTCAGCATAAATAGTGTCAAAAGCTAAACTACTCTTTCCTGAACCAGATACTCCGGTCATAACTACAAGCTTATTTTTAGGTATTTCTAAGTCAACATTTTTTAGATTATTTTCTCTAGCACCTTTTATAATTATTTTATCATTATTCATTGTAGATTACACCTCTTTTTTATTTTAACACAAAACATATTTTTCATGCAAAAACAATATATCACAAACATACATTTGGAGTCAAGAAAAAGTTGACAAATGTCCGCTTTTGTGGTAGTATATGGGCAACTTGAAAAGTTTAATTTTATGAAGGGGGTACGATAATATGTACGAAGAAGGAAATAAACATTTAAGTTTAAATTGGGGGTCACTTATTATAAAACTTGTGATTCTAGCAATCATAGTATTTGCTGCAGGATGGATTTATATTAAAATAACAAATAAATCTGGAGCAAGTAATAAGACTACTATTGCTGATAACAACAGCGAATATATCAATAACATAGCTACGATGAAAAATGCAGCGATTGAATATTTCACAGAATCAAAATTACCAGAAAAAGTTGGTTCAAGTGAAAAAGTTACACTTGGACAAATGATTAATCAAAAATTAATAATTGACTTTACTGATGATGGTAAGACTTGTGATACTACTTCAAGTTATGCTCAAGCTACTAAAACAGCAGATGGCAATTATGCTTTAAAAGTTTCCTTGACATGTGGAAAAGAATCTGATTTTATAGTAACAACTATTGAAAAGAAAGAATGTAGCAATAATAGTTGTTCAAATACTAATACAGAAGATACAAATAGGAACGAAACTACAGAAACTAAGAGTAATACAAACACTAATACATCAAGTAATACATCTTCAAGTAGTAATAATTCAAACTCTAGTAATAACGCAAGTTCTAGTTCTAAAACAACTACTACAACTACCACTACTACAAAAATTACTATAAAAGTAAAATGTATCAATGGTTGTTGTCAAACAGATTGTAATAATAACACAACAGGCACAAAAGTAAGATATTATAAATATATGAAATATAGTGATTGGGAAATTGGTTACTCTACAGATAGCAATGCAGAAAATAAACAACAAACTGTAAAAACATATAATTATTGTAAAAAATATAATAAAACTTTTTATACAACAAGTTATGTAACCAATAAAAAAACATCAGGTTCTTATAGTTACAAAATTCAATTTACTGATTTACCAAGTGATGTTAATAATGTTACATTAAATAGTAGTTCATACTTTAGTAATTCTACAAGTGATTATCAAGAATATATAAATTCTCGTGGAAATTTGTATATGACTGGAAATACTGGAAAGAATAATCTAGTAATAACTGATGCTAATTCATTTAAAAATTCTTCATTAAAGAGTAATAACTTTACATTTAGTGTTGGGAATGTAACAAAAGAATCTAATACATGGTATACAACAATTAATGTTAATTATACAAACTTAAATGGTGTTACACCATATTGTGTTACTAGTAGTGGATATTATACTTACTTAGTACCAATTAAGTTTAATATAAGTTATACTACAGAATGTAAAAGAGATTTAGAAAGCAATAAAAACAAATATGCAAATTATTTAGCAACTGATGAAAAAAATGAAAACATTTGGTTTCATAGAACAAAAGAATATGTATGGAGTAAAGAAACCTCTCTATCAGGTTATACTTATACTGGAGAATATGAAGATAGGACTGTTTAAGTCCTATCTTTTTCTAAAAATATTATTTCTTAACTTTTTCAATCGTGCCTGTTTTTTCTAACTCTATTTCTTCTTTTCTAAAGTTTAAAGCCATACCTATGGTAAAAGCATAAGCAAGTAAATAAATCCAAAACATTAAAATTACGATGTTAGCTAGTCCTCCATAAAAGGTTGAATAATGAGCTATATTATTGATGTAATACGAATAAATGTAAGTAATAACAACCCATGAAAAGGTGGTAAATAAAGCACCGTATCCAACGTTTTTGCTTCTCACCCTTTTATTTGGGGCCATGGTATAAAGTATCTTTATAAAGAAATACATTATAAGCCAAGTAATAGGGCCTTGTAAAAAATTTATTACCATTGAAACATTATTAGTTACATTATTATTAATTGAAGCATACTCTATTAACTCAATAATCTTGTTACCAAAGACAGGAACTATTAACATAAATATAAATAGTAATACTAGAACAAAAGTCATTATAAAGGCTTTTATTCTTCTTCTAAAAAAACCTTCTTGTTTTTCACCATAGATAGTATTTGATGTAATAATGATAGATGCCGGTCCATTAGATGCAATAAAGTAACCGATGATTACTACCAAAAAGAAACCTATACCTTTGCCAGAACCACTACTTGTAGCTAGTAACATACTTGCTATATCAGCACCAAAAACAGAATCTATGAAGTCATAAATAACATCTGTTGATAAATTAAGTAAGGCAGCCTCATAAGATATTAGAGTTATTGTTGGCACAATAGCTAAAACAAAGAAGTAAGCAAGTTGACCTGGTAAAATTGCCATTTCTGGTTTAAATAACGACTTTTTAAAATTATCCCAAAAATCATTTAATTCTACTTTAATCTTCTTCATTAGAATTATTATCCTTGCTTTTCTTCATATCTTCCACAGCTTCATTTAAAGCATCTTCGATAGTTTTAATATCATCTAAAATCATACTAAAGCCGAATTCAGCACCAAAGTCATATGGAAGTTTCTTTATCTCTTTATTTAATTTAAAAATATAATTACTTACTTGTTTTTGACTATATCCCATAAGATATATCACAAACTCATTACCATCAGTACGCATTATTTCACTGTTGTCAAGTTGAGTTTTAACCAAAACATTGGCAAGAGCTTTGATTTGTTTATCCCCTTCATTATAACCATATTGGTCATTTATTTCTTGAATCTTATTTAAATCGACCACCACAATAGTTTGAGGATAAATCGTATTATTATTCCATGTTTCTATATTTTCGTTTAAGAAGTTTCTGTTTTTTAAGCTAGTTAATTGATCAATAAATTTCATTTTATCATCTTTTTTTATTTTTCTAGCAATAGTTATTTTCTTACTTCTTTTAAATATAATAAGTAAAATAAGTGCCGCAAGAATAACTATGTAAAGAATATATTCCGCTATTTTAGTTATAAGTGCACCACTTTTAATAGTTTCTTGATGATTTAAAAGTCCTTCAATAACTATTTCATTTTCATCTAAAATATCAATATATTTATTAAGTAGCCTATATAAAGCACTATCAGTTCTTACTTTAAAAGTATATTTATTTTGAATATAATCAGTATATCTTACACTATAATTATCTAGTTTATTTTCTTTGTAATAATCAAATGTTTTTTTATCTATAATAAGATTAACATCTTTTTTATTAAGTTTAAATAATTCTTTTAAAGAACTAAATGTTTTTACATCAATTCCCTCGATAGAATTAACATAATCATATATTTTACTATTTTCTTGAACATAGACAGTTTCCCCTATCAAAGAATTTATAGACTTTATAACAGTGTTATTATTCTTAGATAAAGCAATCGCATATTCTATATTAAGTCCATCTGTTTGATAGTAATCATCTGTGAAATTATAGTAATTAAAGTATAAATCTACATCACTTGATTTAATAGCTTTAGTAAACTTATTAAAGGTTTTATATTTTATAAAATTAAATTCTACATCAGCAAAATCACTAAATTTACTTAAATAAACAGCGACAATACCCCCATATTTACCACCAGTTATAACTTCATAAGGTGATGCATTAACAAAGCCATAGTTATATGAAACACTTTGCATACTATCAACTTCAGTTTCAGTTATATTCATACTTTGGGTAAAAGTATCAAATAAGTTATCATTAAATTCATCTTCAAAATCATTTTTCCATGTATTATAAAATTTAGTTAAGACACTAGATAATTTATCATCTATAATACTTAAAGTAAAATATTTCTTTACATCACTAAAATGATATATAACATTATAATCTTTACTTAATATTACATCTAAATATTCCATTAAAGGAACAAGCATATAATTACTATCTTCATTCATACTTAAAAGAAGTTCATCTTTAGTTTCAAATTGGGTAAATGACACATTAGATGCTTTTTTAATATATTTAGAAACATAAGTTAAATCAGATGCTAAGATTCCAATCGTTTTACCATTTAAATCTTCTTCCGTAGCTACATAATCATCGGTTTTACTTACAAGAACATAATGGTCTGTATAAAAGATTATATCACTATCAGATACATCCGTTTTTTGATTAAATGTAATGCCGCTTGGGTTACTTCCAGCATTAAATGTAATTGGGTTTATGGTAAGTTCATATTCATCTTCGAAGTCATCAATAAAGTCATAAAAGACACCACTTCCATCCTTACCAAAAACATTAATATTGTTAATAACATTAATATTTTGAATTGTACCAATACTTTCATTAACCCAGTTTCTTTCAGCCACAGTTAATTTATTTTTATCATTTAATAATATATATAATAGTCCGGCAATTAAAGCAACTATTACAACACTTATAATTATTATAATAATATTTTTCTTTTTTTTCATTATTCTTCACTTTCTAGTGGCGTATTATTATTCCAAACAAGTCCAGAACCTGCCACATTTTTTGCACCCAAAATAGTAAATCCATCACTATTTTCGCTTTTTTCACACTTTAATGTAAAATTAATATCATAGAAAGATAATATATCTTCAGATAAATTAACAATACTTGTTGCTGCAAGACCTTTAGCTTCTTCTAAAGATGTATCTTGAACAAAATCTATGATGATGTAAATTATTTTACCCTTAGTATTCATACTTACTTCCGTAACGCTTTTATTTTCTTTTAAAGATGCGATGTATTCATTTTTCATAGTTTCCGTAATTGGGTATTTATCTATTCCCTCAAGACGGTCACCATAGACATCTTTATTTCCACCTAGAAAGAAAGAAAATGTTACAATGATGATTGCCACAAGGCACGCAACTAATATAGCACCTAAGACAATAAGAACCTTATTTTTCCCCCATGATTCTTTTAATTTTTTCATTTTTCACCTCTTTAAGTAATATAATTATACTATTTATTTATGCTTTTGGCAAATTATTTAAAACACTTATTGTTTTTTCATTATCCCAAATCATTATGTTAAGCTTTAAAGCGTCGCTATATTTACTACCAGGATTAGCTCCAACAATAACTACATCTGTGTTTTTGCTGACAGATTCACTAACAATACCTTTGTAGCTTTCGATTATTTCTTTTATTTCTTTTCTGCCATAACCATCAATTGTGCCGGTGATGACGAATCTTTTGCCTGTAATAAGGTCATTTAAACCAACTGTTTTACCCAAGTAGGTCATATTTATACCAATTTCTTTTAAAGAATCAATTAACTCTTTGTTATTTTGGAAATATTCATAAACACTTTGGGCTGTGATATGACCAATATCTTTTATACTTTCTAAATCAGAGATTGAGGCATTCATTAAGTTATCAATATTTTCATAGTTACTAGCAAGTAGTTTTGCTGTTTTACTACCTATTTCTTTAATACCTAGGCCAAATAATAACCTTTCTAAGCTAACATTTTTACTTTTTTCAATATTTTCAAGCATTTTATTAACACTTTTTTCCCCATAGCCATCAAATTCCATTATAGCTTTTTTCTTATCTTTAAGAGAATATAAGTCAGTAATATTTTTGATAAAACCAAGGTTATATAATTCTTCGATTATTTCATCCCCAAGACCTTCGATATTCATAGCGTCCCTTGAGGCAAAATGAATGATACCTTCGATATTTCTTCTTGGGCAACTTGGGTTTACGCAGTAATAATCTACTTGACCTTCTTTTTTAACTATTTTTTCATGGCACATAGGGCATTCTAGAATCATTTTGAAGTCTTTTTCACTTCCATTTCTTCTTTCTAATTTAGCATCAACAACTTCGGGTATAACATCCCCTGCTTTTCTAATTGAAACTATATCCCCAATCTTTAAGCCTTTCATATTAACATAATCTTCATTATGAAGAGTAGCTCTTTTAATGGTAGAGCCCATCACAATTACTGGTTCTAAAACTGCATTTGGAGTGATTCTACCTGTTCTACCTACAGTAAAGATAATATTTGTTAGCTTAGTTAATACTTCCTCTGTTGGAAATTTATACGCTATTGCCCATTTGGGGTATTTTGTGGTATACCCAATACTTTCTTGCAGGCTTACATCATTTACTTTAATAACAACACCATCTATTTCATAAGATAAGCCCTTTCTTTTAGAGGTAGCATCTTCGATGTATTTCAAAACATCTTTCCTATCTTTCGCGAGTTTATTTGCCGGATTAATTTTAAAACCTAGACTATCCATAAATTGCAAAGCTTCAAGGTGAGATTTTATTCCAAAAGCTTCTGGATTAGGTAAATAATATATAAAATTATCAAGCTCTCTTTGGGCAGTAACTTTACTATCTAACTGACGAACACTTCCCGCGGCGGCATTACGAACATTTTGAAGTTTAGGCTTGCCTTCTTCTTCTCGCTTTTTGTTGATTTTGTCTAAAGTACTTTTATGCATAAATATTTCCCCGCGAACCTCAATATCAACAGGTTTAGTAAGCTCTAGAGGAATAGCTTTGATAGTCATAACATTATGGGTTATATCTTCCCCAACAAGTCCATCACCACGAGTAACACCACGAACTAGCTTACCCTTTTCATAAATAAGGGATACACCTAGTCCATCTATTTTATACTCGCAAACATATTCAGTTGATATACTTGTTTTTTCTAAGAAGTCTTCAACTTCTTCTTCGTTAAAAACATCCGCAATACTAAGCATTGGCTTATCTCTTACAACTTTTTGAAACTTATCAATTACTTCGCCCCCAACTCTTTTTGTAGGACTGTTTTTACTAGCAAGTTCAGGATATTCAAGTTCAATTCCCTCAAGTTCTCTTATATATTTATCATATTCTTGGTCCGAAATTGTCGGATTGTCTTTAACATAATAATTATAATTGGCTTCATTTAATATCTTAGTTAATTCCTTTACTCTTTCTTCTGCATTACCATAATTCATTTGGATAATCACCTCTTTCAATTAATGTATTTATATGTTTTTTTACAATTTCTAAATCTTCTTTATAAGTCATACCAATCCATTTACTTGATGATACTTTAGACTTTAAAGTAATAATATTTTCTTCAAGACATTTTTTTAGAACATCTGGAAGTAAGAATTCATTTGTTAAAGTTACGCCATTTTCTAAGAATAAATTCATTTCTTTAGAAATAATATCTAAGAAATTCTTTCTAAAGCCAAAGAAATTAACCGCAACAGGGGTATTTTCTTCAATTTCAAAAGCCTTGCCACCTTGAAGAGATTTAGCAATTATTTTATCACCTTCAAGATCTATTTCGCTTTCAGTGATAGATTTAATAGTATCTCCTTCTTCCCTAACAACACCTCTTTTAACTTTTCCATATTTACTAGCTGTTACTATATAAGGATAATTTATACTTACATAATCATCTTTATTTGCATCTAAGAATTGGGCTGCAATTTGGTAGGAATCTTTGCCATAAAAGTCATCGGAATTTATTATAACAAAATCACCATCTATTAAATCTTTAGCACAGTACAAAGCATGGGCGGTGCCAAGCATTTTGACTCTATCATTAGGAATTTTGCTTTTGTTAGGAACAAAGGCAAGTTCTTGAAAAGCAAGCTTAATATCAATACCTTGATACTTATTTATAATATGACTTTTAAAATATTCTTCATTTTCTTTTCTAATAATAAATATTACTTTCGAAAAGCCTGCCCTTTTGGCATCGTAAACAGAATAATCGGCAATGATTTCCCCACATGGACCTACGGGTTCAATTTGTTTTAAACCTCCGAAACGAGAACCCATTCCCGCAGCCATGATAACTAGTGTTTTATTCATTTTTCTATCCTCCTTAAACCTGGATAATTATTTAAGAACTTCTTTATTCCAAATCTTTTATTAAAAGCGACCGTAACAAATCTATCATCATTATCTATGATTACACCCCTACCAAATGAGGCATGCATAACGACTTCACCATGTTTATAATCAATTTTTCCATTTTCATAAAAGTTTTGTTTGTTAAATTGTTTAAAATCATTATGGCTTTCTTCTCTTTCAATTAAGTTACTATCTATTTCCGAAATAAATCTTGATGGCATATTAGCATTAACCGTACCATATAACATTCTTTTCTTAGCATTGGTAATAAATAATCTTTCTTTAGCTCTAGTTATCCCTACATAACAAAGTCTTCGTTCTTCTTCAAGCTCGCTATCTTCCCCAAGACTCATGTGGTGAGGCATGATGCCTTCCTCCATACCAATTAAAAATACAACCTTAAACTCTAAACCTTTCGCCGAATGCATTGTCATCAAAGTTACAGCATTATCTAGATTTTCATGGTCAGAAGAATCTGCGACAATACTTATATCTTCCAAAAAATCTTCTAAACTTACAGCACCTGTTTCTTTTTGATAACTTTCAGTAATACTTTTAAATTCCATTAAGTTTTCAAGTCTTATCTCAGCCTCTAGCGTTTTTTCATTCTCAAGTTCACTTTTCATACCAGATTTTTCTAACACAACATCAATAAGCTCCGTAAGGTCAATATCCTTGGCCCTTTCCGTAAGTTCTAAAATTAATTTTTTAAATTCCAATTCTTTAGGTTTACTCAAACAGTTAAACATACATTCATTATTTTCTTTAGCTAAAGCCCTTATGTTAGCTATCGATGTATCCCCAATTCCCCTTCTTGGTACATTGATAACCCTTTCTAAGGAAACATCATCTTGATGATTAGAAATAAGTCTTAAATAACAAAGTAAATCTTTAATTTCCTTTCTCTTATAAAAGTAATAGCTACCTACGACTCTATATGGCCAATTTTCTTTTAAAATGGCATCTTCGACATTTCTTGATTGAGCATTAGTTCTATATAAAATAGCAAAATCATTGTAGGTATAACCTTCTTTAAGTAATTTTTTTATATTATCTACGACTAACTTTACTTCATCTTTTTCATTATTACCTCTGAGATACTTAATTTTAACTCCATCACCATAAGTACTATATAAATTAACTTCTTTTCTTTCTTGATTATTCTTTATAACACTATTTGCAGCATTTAATATATTATTTGTACTTCGATAATTTTGATTTAAAGTAATACAAGTACTATCAGGATAATCTTTTTCAAAATTAAGTATATTTTTATAGTTAGACCATCTAAATCCATAGATACTTTGATTTACATCACCAACCACAAAAAGGTTGCGATATTTACTAGCAAGAAGTTTAACTAATTTATATTGTACTTCATTAGTATCTTGGTATTCATCTATTAAAATATAGCGATATCTTTCTTGATATTTATCTAGGATATCATCATTTTCTAAGAACAATTCTACTGGTTTTTTTAGTAAGTCATCAAAATCAATAGCATTATTTCTTTTAAGTATTCGTTCGTAAACAAAGTACACTATGGAAGCAACTTTTTCGGAGGGTGAAGTTAAGTACTTATCTACCTCAGCATCACTTAACATTTCATTTTTAATATAACTAATTTTATTTTTAACATAGCTAGGACTATATTCTTTAGGATTTATATTATAGTCTTTCATTATTTTTTTGATAATACTTGTAGAATCGTCACTATCAATGATAGTAAAATTAGTTGTAAGCCCTAGTTTTTCCGTATTTTCTCTGATTACTTTAAGACCAAAAGAGTGGAAAGTTCCTACAAAAGCATAGTTATTTTCCACAATATTACTTACTCTATCTCGCATTTCTTTCGCAGCCTTATTGGTAAATGTTATAGCCAAAATATTACCAGAATATACACCTTCATTAATCATGTTGGCAATCCTTGTTGTTAACACCTTAGTCTTTCCAGAACCAGCACCTGCTAAAACAAGGCATGGGCCATCTTTATGCAATACAGCTTGTTTTTGTTCTTTATTTAAACCCTCTAATAAGTTCATAAACTCCTCCTTGCAAATTTTTATTTTACCTTTCTATCTTCACTTAACTGACTAAAATCTAAGACTTCAGAGTCACTAGGTCTATTGTTAAATTCAATTCTTTGAACTTTTTTAGTAGTTTTGCCTACAGCATCTGTTGCAATATACAAAATCCAATATTGATCTTTGTTTTCAAGTTCATTTACTTCATGATAGACTTTATGAGTAATCGTAACTCCCGGCTTATCATCAGTAACTTCAAGATGATCATAACTTATAGCATCGATTGAATCCACAAAATAAATATCATCGTAAAATTTAATTGATGGCCCTCTTATGTCATCCTCGTTGTTAATATCATCTAAATAATCTTTGCCAAGAGGATTCGCTACCCACCCCCATTTATTTTTTTCATATTCAACATGATACCAAAAATTACCATTATGATTCTCATAATCATCAACTTTATAAACTTGGTTTTTTTCAACTTTGCCTAGTTCTGCACTATTTTGATCAGGTTCCTCACGAACCTTTATGTATTCATTAACAACCTCAATATGCCAGCCTTCCTTAATTTTCTTAACTCTAGCATTTTCTCTTATATCTAAGGTAATAAAAACTCCTAAACAAACTAAGCCTACGAATATCAAAAAACCAAATATAGATTTTAATTTTTTCACACTATCACATCCATCATAATTATACATAATTTTTTTATATTTTACTAGTCCTTTATTTTATGTTATAATCTTTTTGAGGCGATGAAATGTGAAAAAATATAAATATCAAAGACTTAATAAAGATGAGAAAAAAGATGCTAAAATCAAGTTTTACCAAACAAAACAAGGAATGTTTTTAAAGAAGAAATTTAATCGTATCCTTGTTTATAGTATTATTTTAATTTTATTTGGTATCTATTTGTTAATAGATACATTTATAAATAGTAAAACTTATAACCAATATATTTATGGGGCAATAATTATTATATTTGGTATTAGTTTTCTAGTATTGCGATGTTATATACAAATGAGAAAGATAAATGAGTTTATAACAAAAAAGCCAAAGAAAAATGGAAATCATTAAATTGATTTCCATTTTTTCTAACAATAATCTTAATTATATCATTTCATCTTCAATTTTTTCTTTGTTTTTTATAAGTTCTACAAGTTCATCTATTTCTTTTTCGGTATTATAGAAATACAAACTTACTCGAAGTGAGTTAGTAACTCCAGTAGCGTTTTTAAGGATTTTAGCGCAGTGATTACCCGCTCTTACACAAATACTATATTTATTTAAGAAATATGCTACATCTTGACTAAAGATACCATCTACATTAAATGCGACAATCCCACTATCAGCTTCTAGGTTTATTATATCTATATGTTCAAGGGGCATTAACTTTTCAATTAAATAATTTCTTAAATGAAGTTCTCTTTCATGTATTTTATCTATTCCAATTTTATTAATGTATCTAATTGCTTCGCCTAAGCCTATTACTCCAGCAATATTTGGGGTACCAGCTTCTAATCTCGTAGGTAAATCTTTATAATACATGGTATCTACCGTATCAAAAGATTCATTCATTCCGCCACCTAAGTTGATTGGTTCTAATTCTTCGAGTAATTCCTTTTTACCATAAAGAACACCTATTCCTGTTGGACCTAACATTTTATGACCAGAAAAGCAAAGGAAATCAACATCTAAATCTTGAACATCTGTTTTAATATGAGGAACACTTTGAGCACCATCTACCACCACAAATATACCATATTCATGAGCTAGTTTAGTTATCTCTTTGATAGGTCTTATATCTCCAACTACATTAGTTATACCTGCTAAAGAGATTACCTTAGTTTTAGGTGTAATACTTTTTTTTACATTATCTACTGTTACATGTAGTGATTCATCCAAAGGAATAAAATTAACTACCACTCCAAGGTCTTTAGCTAATCTAAACCATGGCATAACATTTGATGCATGTTCACTTGTTGTTATTAGTACTTCATCACCAGTTTCTAAAAATTTTCTAAAAAAGCCATTTGCAATCATATTAAGGGATTCCGTTGTGCCACTTGTAAAAACTATTTCCTCCTTGGATTTAGCATTAATAAAATTTTTAACTTCTTCCCTGGCATTTTCATATTCCATATCAACTTTAAATGATATATCATAGTCACCACGATGAGCATTAGCGCTATACTTTTCATAATATTCAAGCATCTTATTAATTACACACCTAGGTTTTAAACTAGTTGCTCCAGTATCTAAATATATTATATCTTCATTTAACATAGGAAAATCTTCTCTATACATATTATTACCTCATTTCATACTATAATTTATTCCCTTTTAGAAAAGCTAATTATAACAAAAGCCTTGTCCAGGTTTATTATAAACCAAATTGTCTAAAAAAACTAGAGTAAGCTCTCTAGTTTCGTTTTTGAGTTTCTCTTACATGGTGGGAATCACCAGTTTTTTAATATATTATGCATCTCTGCATAAATAATATAACAAATTTTATATGGTTTGTCTATACTTTTGCTTGACAAAACGGCTACGTATATAGTAGTATAAATTTACCGGAGATGAATAATCTTGTCAGGTCGATAGTTAGATTATGATTTTTTTAAAATTAAGTGTGCTATGTGTACACCATACTAACTGGGGAAAAGCTACGAAAGTAGCTTTTTTTCATGGTAAGATTATTTTATAATTAACAAATTTATTTAAAGTATCATCTACGTTCTCTTTATTTTCTAGAGCATCTAATATAAGCTTACGGATAGTGCCTGAGACAAGGTCCGCAGCTTGTACTAAATAACTCTTACCTGAATCTTGATAAGAAATATGTATATCTAAATCACCAAATACTATTGGATTATATGTACAAGCATAATTAAAATTATTAATACCATATTTAAGTTCTTCAACAAGACCATCATGTAAATTATAATAGCCATTGCTTTTCGTAGCTTGTTCATCAATATTAATAACTACTTTCAAAGGTTCTTTGGAATTAATATTCTTAGAACTTATTTGATTGTTTATAACTTCTTTAATCATTCTTCTTAAAGAATAATCTAAAAACCTTCCCTTCGCGGCTTTGTTCTCTATTATATGGGTATATACATCTTTATTATAGATAACTAAACCTACGACAAAACATCTTTTTATATAGTTCATTATTCTTCTTTTATCACTATTTTTAATATTAGTGTTTTTTATTTCTGGGCATTTCTTATTACATGAGCTGCATTTACAATATTTGCATTTTATATCATTTATAATACTTCGATACTGAGTTATAAACTTATCCTTTTCTTTCTTAGATAGAAATACTAAACCTCCGTAGACACTAATCACTTCTTTTTTACTTAATTTACCTGAATCATCTAGATTAATATATATTACTTGCATAAACCCTCCTTATAAGTTAATATTTTAGCACATAAAAAATAATATATATATATTGTTTACACATATTTGACAAAAAAAGACTATAAAGATTTTATTTCTCTTTTAGTCTTATTGGTTTTATTTTCAATGTTTACTCTTTCAACGATAAAAACCATAGTAATAGCATTTAGAGTAAACGAACCTCCGTAACTTAAAAATGGAAGTGGTACACCAGTTAAAGGAATAAGTGCTAAAACACCTAACAAGTTTACTAGGATATGCAAGGCAAAATACCAAAATGTCCCATAAGCAAGAATTGAACAACGTAAGTTCTCAGATTGTTTGGCAATTTTTAAGATTCTAGATAAAATATAAGCATAACCTAAGATTATAAGAATGCCTACGACAAGACCAAGTTCTTCCACAATAATTGGAAAAATAAAGTCCGTGTGAGCTTCTGGCAAATATAAATATTTTTGAGTTGAATTACCAAGACCAACTCCAAAAAGGCCTCCATTATTGATAGCAATAAAGCCGTTGCAAACTTGATAACCAGTTGTTTCGGTATATCTTGAACAAGGATTTTTAAAATTAAGTCTTCCCATTTGAATATTACTTAAGAAACTATTGCCTGAATATAAAAAGGCTATGCCGCCGATTGCAAGACCGATGGCTATTATCTTAATAAACTTAACCATATTGTTTTTAACCACAGGTATACTTATAAATGTTAGAAATACTATTCCGGCGATAATGGCTGCGCTACCTAAATCTGGTTGCATAAATACAAGGCCTATTATGATAAGAGCAAAGGCTAAAGGGACAAAATAAGCATATATATTTTTAACCTTTTTATTACTTAGGCCATTGTAATAAGTTGCCATAAAAATTATTAATATAGATTTGGCAAATTCGCTTGGTTGAACTTTAAAAAACTTTAAATCAAACCAACTTTGGGCTCCACCAGCAATTTTACCTTTAACAAACAAAAGTGCTAAAGACGCAATAAGAATAAAGACTGCTGGCCATGAAAGAGCTGAATAGTTCCGGGTTGGAAATATTAATATTATAGTAAACCCGATTAAAAAAGCTATTAAAACAAATATCGCTTGTCTTATAAAAAAGTGATAAGGTTCCCAGCCATAGCGAACCACCGCCGTAATACTTGAAGCACTATAAATCATTACTAAGCCTAAGACAATGAAAAGCACTATCATTATAAATAAAGGGATGTCCATTTTTGAAAATAATTTACGCATAAATT
This sequence comes from Agathobacter sp., assembly GCA_963628465.1. Taxonomy (GTDB): domain Bacteria; phylum Bacillota_I; class Bacilli_A; order RF39; family UBA660; genus Onthocola_B. The sequence goes on from CAVGEW010000040.1 coordinate 40,638, forward strand.
TACACTCCTATAATAATAGTAACACATTTACGAGAAAATTAAATAATTTTTCTAAAACTTGGGTTATTTTAATGTCAAAAATTTGTCATTTATAATAAATTATATTAGATACAAAAAGGAGGTATATTATGTATTATTATGGAAATACTGGCTATTATGGTGCTGGATATGCTCAAAATGCATGCGGGGCTCCAACATATGCTGGTTACACAAGTGGTTATGGCATTGGCGCTGCTATATGGATTGTACTATTTATTCTTTTAGTTATCATATTAGGTGCTGGCTGGAACTGGAATAATAGCAATAACTAGTTAATATACATTTTTAAAAGGAAAATGGCCAATCATTTTCCTTTTTATTATGCTATTTTACTTCCATTTTGAGTCTTATTATCAACAGTTAATAGTATGCACCCTTCATCCGTTAAAGCCCCAAGTATTCTTACTTCACTTTTCACCTGTGATACTCTAATCGGGTTAAAATTCACAACTACGATAACTTGTTTACCTATTAAATCTTTTGGTTCATACAAATCAGTTATCTGGGCAGAAGAATTTTTGATTCCTAAAGTACCTAAATCTATTTTAAGTTTATAAGCTGGTTTTCTAGCGCCTTTGTTAATACTGGCATCTATAATAGTGCCAACTCGCATATCTATTTTAGCAAAATCATCTAATGTAATCATACAAATCACTTCCGTCTACTAAACATTATAACCTATATTTTGTAAAAATAATATAAAATTTAACCGTTTTTAGCAAATAATAGCCAAAAATACTTGTCAAAAAGCATTTTTTTTGCTATTATTTAGTAGTCATGGCGAGATAGCTCAGTTGGCTAGAGCATCCGGTTCATACCCGGCAGGTCGAGAGTTCGAGTCTCCCTCTCGCTACCAAGTGTTTACAAAAAGAATATTAGAAGTAATATTCTTTTTTTATGTAACCGTAGGTCTTAAATAACTAAATGTATCTATATTTCTTAAAACACCATAAATTATCACAATTACAAGTAATATATAAGTTATTTGCTTAGGTAATTTTATTTTGGACCTATGTCAAGTTTTTAGACACTATTTTTGGAAAGATATTATTTTGCCGTATATAAATACTAGGCTAGTACTAAATTTGCAACACAGTTATTTTTTTTCATTTGGTGAAATATATCCTACTCCTTTTTCCCATCTATATATCTATACTAACACCAATTTGTTAATAAAAAGAAAATAAAAATCAAAAAAAGATGCTTTCTAACAAAAGTATCTTTTTCATATTTTAACTATTTTTTTTTATATCATCACATTTTTCGCCAGTCGGATTACTTACGCATGCAGCACAATAGTCATATTCGCCTTTCACTGTACTAAATGCTCCAACCATTTTGAACACTATGCCAATTATTGTTGGAACAAAGAAGATACACACACCTGCTATAACACGATGTAATAGTGTCTTAGCAGACTTAGATACTGCCTTATCATCGCTTGATATAACTGCTTGTCCTAAATCAATCATCCCGAAAATAATAATTAATACTGGAATAACAACTTTAACTACTAACATAAACATACCAACTGTATACCAAAGTGAACCAGCATCTGAACAAAAATTCATAAAAACATTCCTCCTTTTGTTTATATTTTTATTTTACCTTAATTTTTCTATAAAGTCAATTATTACTTGAAGATATTTCCTTTAAATGATGTATCACAAGAATCATTGGGACTTGTTAGGCAATTAATACAATTATTATAATCATTTCTTATATCATCACTAACAAGTGAAACCATAGAGAAAACAAGTTTTATAATAAGGGGTATAAAGAATATTAATATACCTAAGATTAATCGTTTGATTAGTTTTCCTCCAGCTGCTTTGATAAGCTTTTCATCACTTGAAACCGCTGCTTTAGCAAAATCAATACTAGCAAGAACTATTATTACTAAAGGTATAACAATCTTTAATATTAGTAATAATTTACCTATAAATTGCCATATAGTAGCTGATTTATAACAAACATCCATGTTAAATCCTCCTATCTAAATATGTTAAACATTCCCGAACTAGCATTTTCATCTACTCTCGTAAAGCCAAGAGCCGTTAAAAATGAAGTTACAACCATTTGATCATCTTGTTTATCATCAATACATGGCATATTGAAAAACACTTTACTACCACTTTCTTTTTCAAAATCTTCAACATCTTTTGTGTCAAGAATACTTCTGTTTAATACAATAATTTTCTCACTTAACTTAGTAAATATGGCATTATCTTGTCTAATTAATTTATTTAATTTAATTAGACCTGGTTCAATTAAATAGATTACAGCACTACAATATTCCATAACATTACCATCATTTAAATCCACTAAAATTATATCATAGTTAGCATTATTACTTAGAAAATCTGTAAATCCTATGCTTGATACACTTTCTAGTGAATCATCATTAAAATATACAAAATCATTTTTATCTATTTCAACAGCTTTGACATTATATACCTTTTCTAAATGTAATTTAAGTAGATATACCAAAGTAGTGGCCCCCGCATGTTCAGTAACATTCTTAAAACCAATAACTTTTTGGCTCATTTTACCTCTAGTATTATCTGTAGAATTATCATTTAACTTAGGCTTCTTAAAGCCACTTATATTATGATAATTAGCTACATCTTTATATTGATTCGGATTATCTATCAAATACTTAACTGTGTTTATATCTTTAGCAAAGTTATATATCCCCATAGATATTAACTGAGATATATACACAGGTGAATTAACTTTTTCAGAGTCATCTAATAATAAAATAACTTTAGACATATCAAAATTTACAGATAAATTTTGCATCACAGTTATTTCTTCATAACCTATGATTGCGGTTACATCTATAATCATTTTATTAAAGAAAAAATTTTGGAACTGACTTATTAATTCATCTACAGTAAATGTTCCATTAATACTTTTAATTACATCAATATTTAAACTTGCAAGCATTGATTGATATTTATTTGATACAATTACATTCATATTTTATTACTCCTATATCCTATCTTCAGCACCTATAAAGTACTTAGTTGTTCCATCTATTTCATAGTTTATTATAGTACCTATGATAGGTAAATTAAATTTATAAAAAACTTTTACATCATAATAGATTAAATTATTTTTTTTTCCAGATTTAAAACAATAATAATATTTATCCCCACTTTGGGATAGTTCAAAATTACCCTCTAAATCAGTAGCGCCCATCCATCCATCAGGGCATTTACCTTGATTTGTATAACCTTTATTATATATATAATCATTAATTAATTCTGCAGATTTATTAGTTACACCTTCGTATTTTTCGATGATACTAAGCATTCTGTTTTTTATCATATAAGCCTTATTATAGCTTAAAACTAAGGTTAAAAAGCAAGCAAAAATTAATATGAAAAATATAATCATTTGAAATGTCCATGTTGATTCACTAACAGCTTTCATATATCTTAGTCACCTACTTTTTATAAATAACTTTCGTTTCAGCTTTAGATTTAAAGTTATATACTTGCTTAACAACAGGCAAATCTAATTGAAAAAATACAACTATTTGATAATATTTACCAGGCACAAAATCATCTGTGGCAACATTTCCTGCTCCAAATATTTTAGTTAGATAGTTATCTACACCTTTAGTAGCTTCAACTTCTTTGATACATACAGATGCTTCCGCACCAGATGTAACTGCAGCACCAGAACGGTCAAAACCTTGATAGCCTTCATCACATTTACCAGTAGTTCTATAAGATGTACTTTCAATTATATCTACAATTTCTTGACTTAAATTACCATCTTCTAAATACTTTCCATCATTAGCCTCCAAGATATTAACAATCTTATCTTTTACACCAAAGGCATTAGAATTATTAATAGTTAAAGCCATTATAGCCGTAAATAATAGAATAAACAAAATTACTATTTGAAATATATATGTTACACTCATTGACTCTTTCATAAATTACCTCCTAGCCTTTAAATGGACAATAAAATTCTTCTTGAGAATCTTTACTACTTTTACAAAGGCAATAGTTTTTATTACCAGTTTCGTTTTCTATGGCACTTCTTGTCTCACTTGAACAATTACATACAGCCTTATTACATTGAGAATTTCGTTCAAAATTACCACTTATCATAGGCCATAAGACGCCGAAAAAAAAGGCTGACAAGATACCAATAGATATGGAAACAATAACTGTCATATTTAACTCTCCTGTAGCCTCTTTCATTTTTCACCTTCTTATGTATTATTCTTCTTCACCAAATTCTATTTCACTGCCATCAGCACAGTAGCAAATTCCGTCGTTTACACTTACTCCACCACGACCTTGAGTAGAATCTAATTCTCCACCTGGGCATAAGTTTTGACAAGTGTTTCTTGATAGACCAGCTTGAATACCAGGCCAAATGAAGAAATAAAAGAATGCACCTACCGCAGCAATTGCAACTACCGTAACTACAGTCATATTTAATTCACCAGTAGCTTCTTTCATTTTATCTTCCTCCTTCTTAGTATATTTTTATTATAACTTAAATTACAGAAAATATCAATTATATTTAGTATTTTTTGTAAACTAAATGTCCATAAGTTGTATAACAGCTAGAACTAAAAGTATCATAAGTCCCACCCCAGTTGTTATAAGCATACTCATAGTTTTACTTTCCATCTTCTCTAATCTGTTTTTATATCTGGTTTCACGAGCTTTTTGTTGAAGTGATGAAATAGATCTTGAAAACGTAAGTATTTGTTCTTGTTTACGCTCTTGTCTACCTAAACTTAAACGATAAAGAAGTCTCATCATACGCATTGAGTCCCTTACCGGGTACTTTCTTGCAAAAGCCATGTAAGGCTCAATTGAATCATCTCCAGAATTAATAGCGTCTATCATTTCTTGTAAACCTTCTTTAAATATTTCTGGTGCTTCTTGCATAGACTTACCTATAGCAACAGGTATTGTATAATGTTGAATAAGTATCTCTAAGTTCTTTAAATAATGTGGAAGCATGGAATCTATGGAAGCCATATGGCCTTGATAATATTTCTTTATATCATTATAAGATGTCTTAAAAACAAATATACCTAGTACAAAAATAAGTAAAACTTTAACTGCATTTAAGTCTTTAATTAAAAACGCAAAAGCTACAGCCATAACTATTAAAGCATTCTTAATTCTTTTATTAAATAGGATATCTGGGTTAATATCATTACCATATTTAGCGCGAACTAAAAAGTCCCAATCTTTTTCTTTTAGTTTCATAAAAAGCATTTGATTATCACTTATAAGCTGATTTATACTTATTTGTCCAGTAATAGTCATAATACCAAATACAATTATAGCTACGATAATAATTTCTATTTGCATTATTCCCCTCCTACATCTTCATTATAATACATTTCTCCACTTAACATAAAGAATGCGTTTATAATAACTATCGCATGTAATATTATTTTAACATACCATATTTCTATTAGTTCAAGGTAATTATCTTCACCTAACATAAATCTAAGTACTACAACTAATAAATAAAGGATTGCCCCAAATCTTAAGAATCTGCCATGGAAATTACTTCGATCCATTTGGTCTCTATATACCCCTTCTACCAAAGCATCGATATCAAGGGACATATTTTCTAAGGCTTGGCCAGAGTCTCTAGCGCCTTCTTTAGTTATTTGAAGGAATAATTGATGCATGTTTTTAACCATATAATAAGGATATTTACTATTAAAATATTGAATAGATTCATCAATTGTACCATTTTGATAAGACATTTCAATCATTTTTTTTACATCACCTACCACAGGTTCTTCCAAAATTCCGGAATCTCGCACACCCTCAAGAGCTTTAACAAAACTTTGCGTAGTATTAAACTCCATTATAACATTGGTAGTGTATGTTTGAATTTGTTCAAATATATATTCGCTATATACTCTTTGAAGTCTTAGGTATGCTAAAAAAGGTACTGTTGCGATTGCACATAAAGCATAAACAGCGGCAACTATAATACTATAAAAGTAAAAGTATCCTACTAAGGCAGCAAAACCTCCTAAAATTATAACTTGAGTTAGATATTGTCTTGGAGTATATTCTTGACCCAATTCAACAGCTTTTTCCCGAACCATCTTAAAAGAATATGGAGCATACTTATCATAAGCATCCGTAGCCTTCTTAGATACAAATTTATAAACTTTTTCACCAGGATTACGACGCGCTATTAAAACAACTCCAGCAATTACTAGTAATATAAATAATTCTGGTAAATAATTTCCTAAGCTACTTAAATTCATATATATACTCCTTTCTATTCTATAAACTTTCTACTTCTGATGTTTCTTTACTAACAAAATAATCTTCTTTCAAGGTTACACCTTGAACACCTAAATAATCTATTAAGTATTTACTTGGATTATTAAAACTATATTTACCATCTAAGCTTTTTTTGAAAATTATATTAGCTTTAGCTTCATTTGCATCATCAACATAAAACTCTACAACTTCAATAATTTCTCTTTGAAATCTACCTAACTCTTTACTCATGTAACCCTTAACATGAACCCCAAGTTGAACATATCTATGTATTGACTTTAAAAACTGGTCTATATCTTGGCTATTTTCAAGCAAACTATATAAACGCATTGGGATATTTAAAGCTCTATCAGAGTGAATTGTAGATATAATATTATGCCCAGATGATATTGAATTACGAACTGCGGTAACAGCTTCAGCAGAACGAACTTCGGAAAGTAAAATCCATCTAGGGTTCTGTCTCATACATGTTACCAGTACATCCGAGTACGAAGCAATATTATTTGTTTTCATAGCAACAATATCTCTATGAGGAAATATTCTATCTAAGTGAAGTTCTAGAGTATCTTCAATAGTTATTATCTTTTCATTTTCCTTAGTATGACTTGCTAAATACTTAACAAGTTCAGTTTTACCTGACCCAGTTTCTCCACTTACAATGATGTTACAATGTCCCTCAACACACGTCATTAAAAAATCATGTAAATTTTCCGTTACATATTTTTCATTTATTAACTTATCTTTATTTAAACGAATTTTTGCTGGTGTTTTTCTTATAACACAGCATATTCCATTCGTAGCAATAGATTCATGAACAAAGTTAAGTCTAAGCTCTGCAGATTCAGCATCTAAGAAAGGATGGGCCATATTAAATGTTTTCCCCATAACATTAGAACACTGAAAAGCTAGCTTTTCCATTAAAGCATTATTTATTTCAGGTCTTTCAACCCTATATACACCTTTATCAAGAGTTTTTAGCCAAACTTGACCTCCATTTGAATAAGAAACATCGGTTATATTATCTTCATCTAAAAACTCTTTTAAAGGACCAAAATCTATTTGTGAAAATACAGCATCATTCACAAGTAATCACCTTCTTTTATTCTTCTTCAATATCAGTTGTAACACTTCTTGCTTGACTATCTATTAGCTTTACAAGTTCATCATTTGTTATTTCAGTCGTAGCGTCTTTATCAGAATTTTTCTTATTAATAGGCACAGGATACAAATCCATACCACTTAAATACTTAATTTTACTTAAGTAAGAAAACATTTCATTAGTAACTGCGAAAACAAGTACTGCAGGGGTTCTTCCACTAGCAACATCAAAAACATTTTGACCTTTTGAATCTTTAACACTTAAAACTTCAATGTTAGTTATAAATTCTTCATAAACATAACTTCCTTCATATTTAGTTTTAAGCCATAAATCTATTTTATCACCAGGATAAATAGAATTTGCATAAGTTGTAGTGTTATCAACATTTAACCAGTATAGTTTATAACCTTCCGGTATAGTCTCTAAATCACGATCTACAAGTTTATCTTTTTCTACAACTTGGTCTTTATAAAACATAGCACCTTGTACTATTGATGTATTATTTGTAACATAATAATTAATTAATTGAGATGAATTAGTTATTACACTAGCTTTTTTTAATACATCAGAGTTTACTTCAACATATTTAATGTCTTCATTAGTTATAATACTTCCCGCAGTTATATCTCTAGCAGCAACAGGAACCCTTTGAGGCTTTACAGCTTTATCTAAAGTTATACTATAAGCAAACCATAAAACTATAACACCAGCGACAACAGCAAGGATAGTAACCGTATTTCGATTTAAAAATAAACCTTTGATTTTTGCTAACATATTATTCATAATCTACGCCCCCATCCTTATTGTTTGATGATCTAATATATCTATTAGTTCTTGACTTGAATATTCAGTAGAACCTACTTCAGTTTCAAATAAATTATTTTTAGGAACAGGCACAATACTAACGCCAGATATACTTTCAGCAAGTTTTAAATAACGATACATATCCGTTTTAACAGCGAATAATAACCAAGCTGGAGTTCTTCCACTTGTTACATCAAAAACATTTTGACCACTGCTATCGCGAACGGCAAGAACTTCAATATTGGAAATAAATTCTCCAAATACTAAGATACCATCTTCGGTAGTTTTAAGCCACAAATCTATTTTATCACCAGGATAAATAGAATTTGCATAAGTTGTGGTATTATCTACCTTTAATTGATAAATAGTGTACCCTTCTGGTATTTCATCAAATATAGCATTGGGAAGTTCTTTTTTTTCAACAACTTGAGTTGTATAAAACATTCCTCCCCTAGGTATAGATGTACCAGTAGCTACATATTTACCTACAAGGTCATTTACATTAGTATGAACAGCAACTTTTTTTAGAAAACTTTTACTTACCTTTACATAAGCAATGTCATCTTTAGTTATTTCTTCCGTAGCACTTATATCTCTTTTCGCAATAGGAATTCGCGTAGGATCTACCTCTTTATTAACTCGATAAAGGTAAAATCCTACCAAAACTCCAAGGCCAAGTACAATTCCAAATAAAGTAACTGTTGTCTTATTGGTTAAAAACTTAGCAAAAATATTTTTTTTACCCATTTTTATTCCTCCTTAACTTATTCATCAAGTGTATTACCTTCAAGTATAGCATCAATTCTTTCAACCATATCAAATGTCGTAGAATCTCCGACAACATTGAAAGTATTTGATTTACTTTTAATTTCTATACTAGCTTTAGGAGGTGCTTCATATACTCCATAAAAGCTAACTGTATAGGTTGTATTTAATGTAGCATTTTCGGAAAAACGACGAATAAAGCATTCATAGAATTTTTCCTTATTTATTCTAATTTCTCCATATTTTCGATAATAAGAATAATCCACAGCATCAATCATTGAAGCTTCCGTTATTTCTTTTATAAGATAGTAATCTTGAGTGCTACTTGTTGTTAAGTTTTGAACAAGTAGCATTATTACTACGATTACTATACCAAGTAGAATGAGCCAGTACGCCCAGAACGCATTCTTCATTTAGTCACCCCTATTTCCAAGCAGGTCCGCCAATAACGGAATCGCTCGTTTTATCTATTTTATAATTTTTCCACAATGTCCAGTAACCACTGCTATTTGAATCACTAGCTCGTCTAGATTCATCATTAACACGACTAGGAAGAACAGTAACATTATCACCATTTTCCTCAAGCAACTTATCAATTAACTCACTATAGCAATAAATGCTTTTATAAGTTGTTCCATCAATTGTAGCATCATAGCATTTTAATGAATTATTAATATAACCACCATTATCTTCATTAGCTTTATTATATTCCGTAATTTTATTAACAACTTCCGAAGTTAATTTAATACTAAAGCCAAGTGCTGAACCATCAGTTGTTTTATCATCATAAACCATTTCATTTACTTCTTCAATTTCTTCGATAGTTGTTTGGGCTTTCTTATGAAGTAATTGAAGCGATTCTATACTACTTGATGTAACCCAGTTATATCCATAACTTCTATTTGCAGCGCCAACATCTGTAGTTGTTATTGTTTTAATATTAAGATTTAATTCATTTTGATTAAATAAACAATTTATGCATATAATGTCACAATCTGGGCATTCAATCCATTCACAGCCAGTACCTGTACAAATAAATTCACAATTAGGACAATCTTTAGGACGACATTGATTTTCATAATAACAAACATATTCACCCTTATAAACATCTACGCCTTTTTTATAAGCAACACTCTTCGTTTCATTAATGCCATTAAAATCTATTAGTCTTCCATAAACACCACTTTCACTATAGAATTCACCAAGACCAGATACCATTAATTTAAATACACCACCACCAACGGAATTTGTTGAAGTTGGCAACATATTTGTTAACTCTTCAAGAGTTATATTCTTAAATGAATAATTATCATAAGCCACTACTTTACCATTAGCAGCTATTTGATAGAAAGATGTTGGTGTTATATATTTTTGTTCCTTCTTAACTTCCTTTTTAACATATGTTGCATCAGAGATTTGTCTTGTCTCTGTAGTACATCCATCTGTTGTACAAGTGACATAGGTTTTTGAACTAAATACACCACTGTTTTCAACATCGCTATCAGCATTTAATGTTACAGAATTACCATCGCTACAATTATATCTTTTGTCTATATTTCCTTTGCAAATTGAAATTACAGTTTCAACTTTTTCTGTTCCATATTTTTCTAATTTTTGTAATTCTTCGTTATCTTTAATAAGGTCAAAATATGGTGAGTAATTAACTCCGTTTTCACCACGGTTTTCATCATAATAATACTTTAGTTCTTGGGCAAAAGCATATTCGTTTGTCCATCCCGTTGTACAGGCATTATAATCACTTATTATTCTATTATAATCACTTGTATATTTACTTAAGTCGCTAATAGCACTATTAAGCCGTGTTTCTACCATACTTTTGTAAGTATCTAAATCAGTAAATGTTGCAGTTTTTCCACTTTCAGTTTTTTGAGTAAACGAACCATTTTGTCCATCCCAATTAAATGTTAATACTGTGTACGAACCATATGCAATAATAACACTACCATTGCCATTTTCAGAAGCATTTGTATAATTTTTCATAGCTGTATACAAATTGTAGTTATTCATCGCATCTACAAGCTTTTCTTGAGCATATTTAATATCTTTTAAATATTGTTCTTTATTTATTCTATCATCTGATGTAGTTCCACCAGTATAGCATGTCTTTTTACCAGTAACTTTACTTGTTAATTGGAAATATCCTCCACATTTAACATCTTTAATAATTGGATTAAGTTTAATTTCTGCATAATCTTCTTTACAATAGACATTACAATAATCATTACTTACTCCCCCAGCATTTTTAGTATATTGATAAGAATTTCCTGCATCGTCACTTTCATTAATAACACAAGAACTTATCATTATAGGCCCATCAACTCTAGCTACAGCGTCAGCTTCATCCTCACTACATATAGGCATTTCTAATTCTGTATCACAAGTAATTGTACAATTTATTGTACCTTCGATTGCAGCATTTTGGCCATCATCGTTCTCGGTAACTATATAAAATCTTTGTTGACCAGTGTAATAAGGTTCTAACAAGGCCCCAGTATATATTAAACTTGGATCGTAATAAGCATAATTTATCTTATAATTAGGATTAACACAGCTTTCATTATATTTAATTCTTGTTACTTTAAATCTAAATTTAATAGAACCGCTTACAGTGTTGCCTTCAGTATCCCCACTAGTTGTAACATAATTTTTTAAGGCATCGCCAGTTAAAAAGTTAGTACCACTAGCAATAACATCAGCATATGTTTCATATTTATTAGTTGTTTTATTAAATATTTCTAAATTATCTACAGTTATTGATTGTTTTGCACAATCGGCACAAGACAAACTAAAGTTTTTAATATATCCACTTGCTTTATTAAAGTTTTTAAATTCAAGAGTTTGATGATGATATTCTTGAATTTTAGCGGTATCATCATTATCACCATTAATTGTTCTTCTATTTGTTGCTGTACTATTTGTAGAGCCTTTGATGCTAGCAACACCACCATCATTACCATTTAAAACAGCACGAGCTTTATTCATTCCAATATCGAATATATCTTGAGCAGAACCAACAATTGAGCTAACAGAACTCTTTTGATAATTATACCAATCGTAACCCGCATTATATACAAGATACGATGTATAACAAGAAGAAAAATTACTACTTGAACATCCTGCGGAAGTAATTGCATTTACTACATCGACATAACTAGATGCCCAATTTATAAACGTTTTAACATAATAGGCATTTTTATATCTTATGCCCCATTTAGCATTATTAGCATATAAACCATATCCAAAGCCATAAATATAAGTACGCAAAGCTGCATTAGTTTCATAATAAGAAGTATAGCCTCTTTTTTCACCTTCCTTAAGAATCTCAAGAAGCCCAAGTTCATAAGCCTTTGTTTTAATATCTCCGCTAGTTCCTAAAATAGATGAACGTGTATAGCCACCCGAATGAGGAAAATACGAATCCGCACAATAAGCATTTAATCCATCAGCACTATATTTGGTTTCAGTAAAATATATATTGTCATCAAACCAAAAATTATATGTCCCAACCGAATATGTATTATAACTATTTTTAAAAGCTGATGCTTTAGTATTTACCCCAGCTACTCCAACAATAATTGTTAATAAAATTAATAATGTTTTTAAATTCTTTTTCATATTTTACTTCTCCTACGTTTCTTTATTATTATATATGTTGCACAACCCGCGGCAACAATCAACACTCCCCCGCCAATAATAAATGGCACTTTATTATCTTCAATAAAATCTTCAACTTTTTCATACCACTTTTTATTCTTTTCTTTTTCTTCTTGTTCTTGTTCCTTTTCCATCTTTTTTTCTACCATAGAACGCATCTTAGTCATAAAGGAACCATAATCAACATCTTCGTATGTCACAAACTTTTGACATAAGTAGTAGTCAGAAAAGTTATTACATACACTGTACAAAGAATAATCATTATACCTTGGTAATTTTAGAGTTATTGTCTTTAATAAAAATCCTTCACAGCCAGTGACACTAGAGGCATAAACCTTAAAGGTAATAGTAACTAAATTTTTTACATTTTCCCAATTAAATGAAAAATTACCATCTGAAGTATCGCTATACCTATAAACTTTAACTTCATCGTTAAGGTCATTTGTTACTTCAACATACATATTTTCTGTTAGATTTAAAAAGTTTACTTGAAGATATTCTATAACAGCTTCATAAGAATCTTCATACTCTGTACCTATGATAGCATCAGGAACATCATATTCACTTTTATCTAAAGTCCTTTCCTTAATTTCATAGTTAGTTTTTAAATTAACTACTTCATTATTCAGTATAGCTTTTTCTTCATAGTTACATGTAACAGCATTTACATTGGTCATTAAAAATAAAGAAGAAAAAGCAATTATTACAGTTTTTCTAAAACTATGCATTTTGCTCACCTACCTAGTTAATAGTTTATCATATTTATAACGCTTTTTCAATTGTAAATTGCTAAAAAAAACATATTATTATATTATTTATAATATATTTAAAATTAATATAAGGGTCTGTTGAAAAATTAATTATTTAATTTTTCAACAGACCCTATTTTAAAACCAAAATAATGCATTAATTCTTAGGTTTAAAGAAAATAGCAACTAGAAACGAAATTATTATGGCCCCTGTTATAACACCAGATGACTTACAAAGCATATTACTAAATATACCTAAGAAGCCATTCTCAATATAGCCTTGCCAAGCAGATGAATATAAAGCGTGGCCAAAATTAGAGATAAGAACTGTAGCTCCCGAACCATATTTTGTAATCAACTTATCATAATAACCTAAGAATGATAAAAAAGCTCCGAATACAGTATAAATGCTAGTTATATGTCCGGGTGTAAGTTTTGTATTATCCAAAATCACTTGAGCGATTGCACATAACAAACCAGTAAAGACAAACGATAGCAAAAAGTTCATTATTCCACCTCCAGACTAATAGCATGAGCAATCGCGGGAATTGTGGCATGCTGATTAACACTCGTTGGACTATGAAGAGCTCCAGTTGCCACTAGTAAAATCTTTTTATATTTTTTATTAAGCAATATCTTATTAAATAAAACTATAGGTAAACAAGCTGGACCACTTCCCCCAGCATAAGTCTCTTGGCTATCTAAATAAAGTTCACAGCCAGCATCCAAACATTTTTTTAACTTTATATCATACACTATTTCTAAATAATCTTTTAAAATATTACTGCCTACACAACCTAAATCTCCAGTTAACACTAAATCATAATAACTTGCATCTCTTTTTAAATTATCTAAATGAACCGCGATAGTTGATGCAGCAGCAGGTGCCATCGCTGCCCCTAAATTATTAGCATCAGTTACCCCCAAATCTACAGGAACACCAATCGTAGCACTTTCTATTTTTATTTTGCTAAAGTTTTTACTTAAAAGCGTTGCTACTGCTCCAGTTGTTGTAAATGTCGCAGTATGAGGTTTCGGAGCCCCATACTCAACTGGATATCTAAACTGTCTTTCCGCAGTTAGATTATGACTACTCGTAATATTTAAAGCTTTTTTTAACTTGCCGCTATCAAGCATTACAGCCCCCACAATTAAACCTTCTACAAAGGTTGCACATGCCGAATAAAGACCTAAAAAAGGAATATTATAATCTCGTGCACTATAATTACTAATAGCTATTTGATTAGTTAAATCTCCCCCAACTAGTAAATCTATGTTACTTAAAGCTAAATTATTTCTTCTAATAATATTATCTATCACAAGTTTTTGCATCTTTACTTCTGCTTGTTCAAAAGTCTTTTCCCCAATATAATAATCATCCATCACTAAGTCAAGTCTTCTTAAATGGCTATTTTTCTCTAATGGACCTACAACTGTATAATAATCATTTAAATAAACATTTCTAAATTTAAAACTAGCCATAAATAACAATCCTCACAATCACCAAAATAAACGCAGACACTATGCCATATAAAATAACTGAGCCCGCTAGTTTAAAAAAATTAGCGCCTAGTCCTGTTATCAAACCATCCTTTTTATACTCAAGAGCACTAGATGCCACACTATGAGCAAAACCTGTCGTAGGAATAATTAAGCCACACTTAGCTTTAGTTACCCAAGAATCAAAAAAACCTAATGCAGTTAGAAATGAAGCCACGCCAATAACAATAAGAGCAACAATAAGACCAGTTTCAACTGATGAAAAAGCAAAACAACTCTTTAAAATAACAGACAGAGCCTCTGCTAAAAAACCAATTAATCCCCCCACTAAAAAAGCCACTCCTATATTTTTAAGTTTCGCCTCTTTTGGAGTATGCTTTTTAACTAATAACTTATAATCATCTTTATTCATAAATATTCACCATTTATATTATGAATTAATTTTTATCTACTATACATGTAATTTTTCATTTTAGTTAAACTTCTTTTTTCATATCTCGACACCATTACTTGGGTTATACCTAGCTTTCTAGCCGTTTCACTTTGAGTTAAATCTTCATAATATCGACTTTTAATAATATCTTTTTCCAAAGTATCTAAAGAATCTATACTATTTTTAAGTTCTAATTTATCATCTAAAGAAATAGCCTCTTCTTCCCTAAGTACTTCATGCAAACTTCTTTCATCACTTTTAACTTCATCTATAGATACAAAACTATTTGCAAAAGATAAAACTTGTTCTAACTTTTCTTCTTCCATCTCAAGGTAAGCCGCAAGCTCTTTATTTGATGGTTCACGCATTATTTCTTGGGCAAGTCTTACCCTACCTACATCTATCATTTTAAGAAGTTTATTAATGTCTTTATTTAGTTTAATTTCCTTATTATTTGCTAATAAATACATTTCCCCAAAGATATAATTATAAGCATAAGTACTAAATTTAGTTGTACCATCATCATGAAAATTTTGATAAGCTTTAATAATACCAAGTACCCCAGCTTGATATAAATCATTTTTATCAACACCATAAAACTTCTTAGCAATAGTCCATATTAATCCTGCACTTGATTTAATCAATTCCTCTAGCATTATAATGCCTCCATTTCTTTATAAGCTTCTACCTCTGTTTTAACAATTGGTAATTTCAAATATTTACATAAATAGACATTTGCATTATTAACACCACACACCCTTATAGTCCCTTTATTACACTTAATATAGTATTTACTATTTAATAAAGAATCTATACCAGCATTATCTACCATTTCTAACTTCTCAAAATTATACACAAGATTCTTAATATCATGTTTCTTTATAACAGTATTTAGATAATTATTTATTTTAAAACTTGCTTTTCTATCTAAGATACCTTTAAGTCTCGCAAATAAAACTTCATTTTTATACTCTAACTCTAGTTTAAACATATTTACATCTCCTTACATATCTAGTTTAGAGGATATTTTTCTAACTTTAAACAGTTTCGACAAAACATGTCAATTTTCTTACACATTAGTTTACACACATTTTACACTTTCATTATATTAAAATATATGATATAATCTTTATGGGCTTGCCTGTATGGCGGAATCGGTAGACGCGATAGACTCAAAATCTATTTTCAGTGATGGAGTTCCAGTTCAAGTCTGGATACAGGCACCAATTTAAAATTTACTAGATTTTTTATTTAGAAAAGAATACTATGTTTCCACAATAGTATTCTTTTCTAATTTTTCATTCTTTATTTCTTTTGGTTTATCATTTACAAGATTCTTTCTTTTATCTTTTTTCTTACCCTTTTTCTTAGTTAAAATAATAATTATAATTATCATTAAAACAAGCACTCCACTAAAACCAAAAATAATATAAGTATAAAGGTCTACTTTTTTATTTAAATCTAATACATATTCATCATTATAATTAATAAGTGATTGCATCTTTTTATCATACATGTAAAAACCTTTATCACCAGTTTCAACGTTAACACCATATATAATCACGTAGTTAGAATCTTTTTTATAGTAATATCCCTTTACTAAGATGCCATTTATTTCTATTTCGCCTTTGGTATATCCTTTAATTTCTTCACTAGATTCAAGTGGATATATTGTTATTTTATTAACACCTATTTCATAATAAGGTGTATATTTACTAGATTCTTCATCATATATAAATAGACTAATACTTCCTTCTTCATCTTTTAGACCTACAAGAACTAAGTTAGTATATTCATTTTTATATGCTGGTATATCAAAATCATTTATTTTGACTATATATTCTGCATAAAGACTTATCTCAGGTAAGTTTTCTTTTAACTTAACCACTGTGTAATTTTTACCATCAACTTCCACATTTATAGGGTTTTCGTCTTTTACTTCCACATTAACTACATATGTTTTTTCAGCTCCACTTTGGGCTCTTACCACTATTTCAAATTTATTTGTGCCAGGTACAACAGTTTTTGTTCCATCGCCTGTTACAGATGCTGTTTTATCTTGAAGTGAAGCAATAATATTTACTTCTTTAGTTCCTTCAGGAACAACTAGGTTATATTCCAAAGTATCGGCATTAAATTCAGGCGTTAAAGTAAAACCTTCGACTTCTAGAGTTTTTAAGCTGTTATTTTTTGAATAACTTGCTTCAAGTTCGGCTTGAGTTATGATATTAATAGTTTTGCTACTACTAGTAAGAGTTATTTGACTTAAATCATCAAACGCATAAGCTAGATAACTATCAACAACAACTTTAGTACTTCCTTTTTTCAGTGTTTTAAACGTAAATGTATATGACTTACTTTTGATGCCCGTCGAGCTTGATGCAGCCATTCGGTTTCCATTACTTTCTGCATTAGTACTTTTAAGTTGTAAATAATTTTTATCATAATTAAGAGACATTTCCCAACTACCTATCGAAGTTGCACTTGAAATAGTTACTGTTACAACTACATTATTGCCTACGACAACCGTAGATGAACTAGCAACCGTTATTTTTCCACTTGCAGCACTCGCCACACTAGGGAAAGCTATTAAACAAAATAAACTAATAAATAATATTTTTATTTTTTTCATTTTCCACTCCTTCTTACTGCTCTATTTCATAAGTACCTAAAATTCTTTTTTGTACTTGCAACAAATCTAAAGCATTAACTTGCCCATCTTTTGAGGTGTCCGCAGCCTCAAGATAAGCTCCAGTTAAAGTATATGTACCCAAGATATTTTTTTGAACTTGCAATAAATCTAAGGCATTTATAATGCCATCACCAGATGTATCTCCCTTTATAACAACTTCTAAAATTTCTGTGCTATTTTGATTGTTTATAGTTATTTTATCACCAGTTGCAATCACGCCACTAGTTTTACTATTGTTATTTGCATCCATAATGCTTACAGTTGCATTCCCACCAACAGCTTGCAAAGCGCCTTTCACAGAAGCAACATCACTGCCTAAGGCAATACCTGAAATATATTTTGATGTATATTTATAACCGCTTGATGTTACAATTGTTGAAATAGGAATGCTAGTAGGATTTGGAGTATCATTTTTATCATCATCGACTGCCCCATTGCTACTATTATTAATTGTAGAATTCATATTATTATAAACAGGAATCTTAAATGTTAATTCAAGACCAAGTAAGTTATTTTTTTCATAAGCATTATATGAGGTACTTGCCTCACTCATTGCGCCCGCTAAATTAGTCATATATTGATGAGTAAATAGTTTACCTTCGCTGCTTGTTGCCACATTAAACTTTTGTAAATAACCAGTATATTGGTCTTTTAAAATATAACCACCAGCGAACTGGTCTATTCCTCCGTTTATTGCTGCTACGACACCATTCCAACCAGATTTAACTGCATAAGTAAGACCACAATAAGTTGTGCCATAATTTGCAACACAAGTATCAGTAACGCCAAAATTAAAGAAATTATAGTAATCTAAATAATCAGCCGTAGTTCCTTTATAAAGATTTTCAAGGCTAGTTCCTGTGCCAAGTTCTACTCTCATCTTAGATGCTATTGCTATCGGACTCGCTTTATCTACACTACCAGCAATAATTATATCTTTTAAATCTAGTTTGTTCTTCGCTACATTTAAATGATAATTATAAAAATCAGCCCCCGTTAAAATAGTTGAAACAGCACTTGGATAACTATTAACCAAGAGATTATCATAAGATTGGTCAAGGAATTGAAATATATACTTTTCTGTAAAAGAGTTTCGAGGGTCCATATAATAAGCTACTCCTGTTTGTGAAGGTGCAACATAACCACCGGGTGACGTTGCTGTACATGTTTCATCAAAGAATGTTTTATCATAAGTACCCTTATAAATATAGTTTCGACCACATTCACTTTCTCTATTTACAACATAAGACCAGTCCATATTAATATTTATAGCTTTGAAAGACCAAGTGGGATGATTTTCTTTTAAATCACAAAGACCTCCCCAATAACTTGAAGGAATCCCTGCCTGACTTAATGTTTTCTCACATTCAGTTGAGGGAGGAACATCATCACTAGTATAAGATTTAATTAATAAAACATCATCACTACATACATATCCATCAACATCTGTATAATAACTCATATGATACCAACCGCCATTACATCTTAAATGATTGTTAACATCATCATACAATTTATCATCTTTGAGTAAATAATAATCATTTTTATAAAGAAGACCTACTCTTTTTCCATTAGTTCCTCCTGGGTCATACCTTAAATTAGTTTGATTATATAATATTTTAACTCTATATGTATAAGAAGCAGCTTTAACATTTAAAACCCACGCAAAGGACAAAACAATAGTAATAATAAATATAATTTTTTTCATGTCAAATCCTCCTTGTATCATAATAATTATACCAAAGTACAAGCAAACTTACAATTTATTTACACTTTAAAAAGTAAATAAATGTAAAAGAAAAAAAGCTACTTAAAATATATGCGAGCTTTAGATAAATTTTTAAGCCTATTTATTTTAATATAGCTTTGAGTTGATGAAAAGATTAAACTGTAAAGAGAACCGCAAATAGATACCCAACCTGACATTAAAATTATATCTCTTAAAATACTAGCAAATCCAGTGTAATAAAGAATAATTAAAGCAATACCTATTACTAAAAGAATCGCTTTTCTATCTTGTTCTTTTTCATAAGCATACAACATATCTTTAACCATAATACCATAATTTTTTCTTATAATATCTATCATATTTTGTTTCTCTTCATCATTTATTTTAACTTTACTATCAATATTTATAATTATTTTATCTTTATGACTTCCTTCAAGACTTTCTTTATATATATAGTTACTTAAATTTTCATTTATTTTATGATTATTAAACTTATTATAGAAATCACTTTTTTTATTTAGATTAACTAGTATCTTCGTTGTCATTTATTACCTCTTTTCATCTACATAACGAATATTTATATCAACATCACCGCTTATGCCATCTACCCTACCATTACTACACATTTGCCAAAAATCATAATCACCAGTATAGTTTGTATTTTTAGTATAATGAGCTAACCATACAGGATAACCTGTAGAAAGCCAAATATTTTCTAAATATGTTTTACTACTATAAAGCATTGCCTCATACCCAGCTTCTTTTATAGTATCCATAAAACCTTTAGCAATGTTTGTAAGTCCAAAGAAACTAACATCAAACTGATTAAAACTACTCCAATTTTCCCAGTCAAAAGCAATTGGTAAATCAACTTTATAATCTTTGATTTGCTCAACTATCCATTTCGCATCACTTACCGCTCTATCATAGGTACTTGCATAAGAATAAAAATAGATGCCTACGGGAATTCCTACTGCATTGGCATTTTCTATATTTTGTACAAATTTACTATCCACAAAATTATCCCCATTAATGCCAGTTGATGAACCTACTCTTATAATGATAAATTCAACACCCGCAGCCTTTAACTTACTAAAATCAATATTCCCTTGCCACTTAGATACATCAATACCTATCTGTGTTTCACTAGTTTTATAATCGCTTTTTACATCATTAAACAAAGTCGTTGTCTTACTAGAGGTAGAACTACTTGTATTCTTAGCTTTATTAACATTTAAAGAAAATTCTTTTTCAGTTTTATTACCACTTGAATCTTCTGCTTTAAATACAAGTTTATAAGATCCTACTTCATTTAAGTCATATTCACCCTCAATTAAACAAGAAGGCTTACTATCGTAGTTATCCCCACACATTATTTTATCAAGTAAATTATCTTCACTACCTACGTTTACATTATAGCTTTTGCCAAGCCAAATAATCGGTGCCTCATTATCCACCACATTTATTTCATAACTATATTTAATCTTTATTCCATCGTCATTTATATATTCAAACACAATATCTTTTTTACCTAATTTTTCAGTATCAATTACATAATCATCTATTATTTTTCCATTGATACTTTCTATAAAAGAAGATACTTTATAAGTATCAGCAAATTCTGCATTAAGTTCATCTACCAAAGTTATTTCTACTTTCGCAGTTTTAACTCTAATATATTTATATAAAAAATATCCCCCTATAGTAAGAATTACTACAGCAAACAAGATGCAAACTATTATTACTACTTTCTTTTTGTTCATAAGCACCTATTAAATCCATTTAGAAATATATATAACTCTTGTAGTATATTCTTCATAATTATCAAATATTTGTAGTATAGAACGTATAATTTCTTTTAAAATATCTTTAGCATCTTTTCTAATTCTAATTTGCATTATTTGTTTTTGCATTTCTTTTCTAAATAAATAATCATCTATATACTTATTTACTACTTTATCTAAATTAATAACACTTTCAACATCTTCAGGATTATTTACATCAATTCTAAAGATATATTCTTGATAAAGTTTAATTAATTTCTTAGATACAATATCTTCTTCATAAGGACTAAATTCTATTATTTTATAAAAGTTTGGACATAACCCAATTATTTGTTTATTTGTTTGCATAACATCACCATCTATCTTTACCATAAGTTTACTACATTTAAAAACATTTGTAAATATAAAAATAGTTATTTTTCAAATTTCATCAAAAACTCAGTTTTTAACCCTTTTCGTGGTTTTTTAACAAGTTCAATTTTCCCTTTATGCATTTCCACAAGATTTTTTACAATGGCCAGACCTAACCCATTACCCTCACCAGAAGTTCTAGCATTATTACTAGTTATAAATGGTTCAAATAATTTATCTTTAATACTCTTATCAATACCAACTCCATCATCACCAACAATAATTTTTAAGCCATCATCTACTTCCATTTTAAAATAAATCGTTGTTCCTTTTTTATTATATTTAATGGAATTATTAATAAGATTATCATATATTCTACGAAAAGCTTTTTCATCTATATCAAACATTATTTTATCAAGGATTATATCAACCTCAAGATTCATGTCAGCATCTTCGATTTCATTATATTTTTCGGCCAAATAATTTCTTGTAAACTTTACTAAATCTATTTTATTTTTATTTAAAATATAATCAGGATGGTCTAGTTTAGCATATAAAAACAGTGAATCAATAGTATCAGATGCCACGAGAGATTTATCATAGATACTTTGCATATATGCTCTTTTTTTATCATTAGGCACCAAGTCATCTAAGAACGCTTTAGAATAACCACATATAACTGTAAGGGGTGTCTTTAAATCATGTGATAAATTAGCAATAACTTTTTGTTTATCTTCATAAACCTTAGCTTTTTCTTCATTGCTTTCCTTTAGCTTTTTCATCAAATTTTCAAAACTACAGGCAACTTCTTCGAATTCTTTAGGTAAGTATTCTTCCCTTTTTAATGTATTATCACTTTCATAAGAAGCAATAACTTTATTTAAAACGTTTAAACTTTTTTTTACTTTTCTATTAAACAAGATAGTCTCCGCAACAATTAAGATAAGCAAGATAGGTACCGATACAAACCAAACCTTTTCGGATTTTTCCACTGCTGCATCATAACTTTCAGTTGTAAATGTAGGTGACATAAACAAAAGAGTTCTTTTGGTATTATCTAGATTACTTTTAAATTCATACTTTTCTACCATTTGAAAATCGCTATAATAGCCATTTAAAAGTTCTAGTTCCCTTTTAGTTAAACTAGTTTTATCATTAAATAGATCACCTTCAATAACATCTAAGTCAGAATTAAGATAGACATGACCAACAACTATCTCTTCTTCAGCATCTTCATCATAAGTAGTTTTATATATTTTATAAATTATTTTATTATTCTTTTCTTTAAAATTATAAACATTATAATAATAAGTTCCATTATAATCGGAAATAAATTCTAAATCATCACCACTTATTACATCAGCACTTACCCTATTATATATAAGCTCATTATTTTCATCATATATTGCAAAATCACAACCTGGAAGTTTAGATAAAGGAATTCCATCATAATCTTCATACTCTAGTTTTTCTTCATATCTCAAAAAATCATCAAGAGTTAAAAAACTATTGTTAAGTCGCCAATTAATTAAAAATATTGTAGCAAATGTAACACCTAAGATGATTAAAGTATAAATAGCAAATTGAAAAATAATATATTTACTAAAACTATAATTCTTCTTTGTTTTCAAGTTTATAACCTAACCCCCTAACAGTTTTGATATAGTCCGGCTTTGCTGGATTATCCTCAATCTTACCCCTTATATTTGAGATATGAACCATCATTGTATTATCATCAGTATCATAATAATCGCCATTAATGCATTCATATATTTGACTTTTTGTAAAAACTTTACCTGGTGATTTCATCATCATAGACAAAATCTTCATTTCCGTTGAAGTAAGAGGCACTATTTTATCATTTTTCTTAAATACATATTTATTTAAATCTAAAGAAAGTTCACCAACATGTATTGTGCCTAATTCATCACCTAAAGACTTATATTCAGAGCACCTTCTAAGTATTGCTTTTACATAAGCCACTAACTCCAAAGGATTAAAAGGCTTAGTTATATAAGCATCAGCCCCGATATCTAGACCCAAAACTTTATCACTATCCATATTTTTCGCCGAAGTAATAATAATAGGCACATTACTTATTTTCCTTATTTCTTTAATAAGTTCATAACCATTTAAACCAGGCATCATTATATCGGCGATAACTAAATCATATTCATTTTTATTAAAACTTTCTAAAGCATGAATTCCATCATAAAAACAAGATACAATAAATTCATTACTTTCTAAATAAAGTTTTAAAAGTTCTACGATGTCTTTGTCATCTTCCGCAATTAAGATTTTATTTTGCATAAATAATCCTCCTTAAATCAATATGAGTATAGCATACTATTGACACTTTTTCAAACATTAGAAAAGAATGCTTTTAGCATTCTTATAACTTAAATTGTGAATTATATAAATCGGCATAGAAGCCATTTTGTTTCATAAGTTGTTCATGATTTCCCTGTTCTATAATATTACCATTATTCATAACAAGTATTAAATCTGCATTTTTTATTGTGGATAATCGGTGGGCAATTATAAATGATGTCTTACCCTCGGTTAATTTATCCATCGCTTTTTGAACTAATTCCTCAGTTCTTGTATCAACATTACTTGTGGCTTCATCAAGTATTAAAAATGGAGCATCTTGAAGCATACCACGAGCAATAGTTAGTAGTTGTCTTTGTCCTGCAGAAACAGAATCATTATCACTTAAAATAGTGTTATATCCATCAGGCAAAGTCTTTATAAAATGATCTAGACCCACTGTTTTACAAACCGCTTTGACATCCTTTTCATTTACACCGGTTGTATTATAAATAATATTATCTTTGATAGAACCATTAAATATCCAAGTGTCTTGAAGAACCATAGTAAATAAGCTATGAATATTTTCTCTAGTTAACTCTTTCGTGGAAATTCCATCAATAAGTATTTCTCCATGATTAATATCATAAAACTTCATAAGTAAATTTACCATTGTTGTTTTACCTGCTCCAGTTGGACCTACGATGGCAATTTTTTGCCCCGCCTTAGCTTTAGCACTAAAATTATTTATTGTTGGTTTATCATTACCTTCGTATTTAAAATCTACATTTTTAAATTCAATATTACCTTTCACAGCCTTTTTATCTAAAACTTTTGTAAATTTTGATTCATCTGCCATTTCTTTTTCATCTAAGAATTCAAAAACTCTTTCACTAGCGGCCGCAGTTGATTGAAGACTTGTCATAGCTTGAGCAATTTGAGAAAGTGGTGACACAAATAATCTAACATAAACAATGAAAGCAACGATTACACCAAAACTAATATAACCATTTAAGGCAAGACTTGCGCCAACAATACAAACTGCTACATAACCAAAGTTACCAATAAAGCCCATCATAGGCATCATAAGACCTGATAAAAACTCACTTTTCCAATTGGCTTTATATAACTTATCATTTAATTTATCAAATTTTTCATTAGAAACTTTTTGTCCATTATAAGTTTTAACAACGTTAAGCCCTGAATAAACTTCTTCAATGTGACCATTTAAATTACCAAGTTCATTTTGCTTAGCTACGAAATATTTTTGTGATTTACTAAGAACTAAAGCCATAAATATAAAACCAAATAAACTTGCTACAATCGCCGTAATTGCCATAACTACATTAGTAACAAACATCATAATCGTAGTACCTACAAACAAAGTAATTGCACTAACTAAAGTAGACAATGATTGATTCATTGATTGAGCAATCATATCTACATCATTAGTTACTCTAGATAAAGTATCACCCACAGAATGTTTATCAAAATACCAAAGTGGCAATTTATTTATTTTACTAGAAATATCTCCTCGTAATTTCCTTGCAAAATTATTAGAAACATCACACATAAATATAGCTTCAAAATAATTAAATATAGCACTTATCAAATAAATACATACAAGCCATATTGTAATTGTTTTAATTTTATCAATATTCATATAAGGCTCTATAACTGTCTTTACCGAATCAGGCACCTTATCTATTTGCGCATATATTTTAGCTGCATCAGCATCTTTATCCATAGAACTTAATATAACAAGAAAATCTCTTTGTTCTAAAGAACTTATCTTAGTTCCATCTATTTCCATTTCCACAAATAACTTATTAGCTATACTATCAGGTATAACTAAATCACCGTTTAAACTCTTTACAAAAGTAATTGTATCTTCATCTAAATATAAAACATTTAACACACTATCAGGTAAACTAGCTAAACCCTTTATTATTTCTTCTTGACTAGCGTCTTTTAAAGATTGTAAAAAATTATTTAATTTTAATACATCTTCTTTAGGCATATTAGATGCAGCCATTGCTTTAGCAATGCTCTCATCATCAAAAGATATAATCTTACGTATATTTTCCTCATTAAACTGAGCAGTTACTTTATTGGACAATTCTTCAAATACATCTTTTTTAAGAACTAATCCGGCGGATATTTCATCGGTTAAATCAGATAAAATATTCGGAGTTACAATTGTAAGAATCGCTCCAAGGGTAGCTAATACTAAAGAAGTTATTATTAAATTTTTAAAACCAGATAATTCTTTAATTAATCTTTTTATAGCCCCTTTAAAGTCTTTGGCTTTTTCAGCGCTTCTATTTGGTTTTGGCATTTTCTAATTCCTCCTTCGAAAGTTGTGATAAAGCTATCTCTTTATAAACATCACAATTTTTAAGTAGTTCTTCATGTGTCCCAATCCCCACGGATTTTCCGTTATCAAGAACTATTATTTTATCTGCATTTAAAATTGTACCTATTCTTTGGGCTACTATCAAACTAGTGGCATCTTTTGTGTATTTTTTAAGCTCGCTTCGCAAAATGGCATCAGTTTTATAATCAAGAGCTGAGAAAGAATCATCAAATATATATATTTCTGGATTTTTAGCAATAGCTCTTGCAATTGCTAATCTTTGTTTTTGACCACCAGAGATATTTGTTCCACTTTGAGCTATATGCGATTTGTATCCATCATCCATCTTAGATACAAAATCATCAGCTTGAGCTACCACAGACGCTTCTTTTATCTTTTTATTAGTAATTTTTTCTAAAGATTCACCGTAAGAAATATTAAAGTTTACATCCCCATTAAACATTACAGCCTTTTGAGGGACATAACCAATAAGCTTATACAAATAATCTAGTTTATAATCTTTAATATTTATCCCATCAATAAATATTTCTCCATCAGTTGCATCATAAAATCTGACAATTAAATTAACTAAAGTAGATTTTCCTGAACCCGTTGAGCCTATGAACGCTACAGTATCCCCTTTATTTGCTTTAAAAGATATATTTTTTAAAACATATTCCTCAGCATCAGGGTATTTAAACGAAACGTTCTTAAACTCTATCGTACCTACTTCTTTCTTTTCCTCTAAATATCCATCTTCAATAGATACTTTAGTATCAAAAACTTCATTTATTCTTGCTGCAGAAACTTGTGCTCTTGGTAATATCATAAAAATCATTGCAAGCATTAAAAATGACATAATAATTTGCATCGCATAAGAAGAAAATACTACCATATCTCCAAATAAAGCAATTTTATCTACCATTAAAGCGTCCTTAATTAAATAAGCACCAATAAAATATATTACAAGGGTAAGCATGTACATAATTAAATACATAACCGGTGACATAATAGACATAGATTTTTGATTAAATAATTGCAAATTAGTTAAACTATCGTTTACATCTTTAAATTTTGCTTCTTGATAATCTTCCGCATTAAAGGCTCTCACTACCCTAATGCCTGTAAGGTTTTCTCTTGTTACTTCATTTAATTTATCCGTTAGCTTTTGAACAATTTTAAACTTAGGTAAGACAACTACCGTTAAAGTACCAATCACCATAAGCAAAATTACAACTGCTATACCTGTTACAGCACTCCATTGCCAACTCTTATTAAGAATCTTCGTAATAGCCCAAATGGCCATAACTGGCGCTTTAATTAAAAGTTGTAAACCAAACCCAACGAACATTTCAACTTGCGTTATATCATTCGTAGTTCTTGTAATTAAACTATTTGGAGAAAAACCCTTAACTTCACTCATCGACATACTTTCCACTTTTCTAAAAAGTTTCCCTCTTAACTCCTTCGAAAAGCCTGCGGATAATTTAGCAATTAAAAATCCAACTACAACAGAACTTAATAAACTACCCAAAGCACACAAAAGCATATATCCTCCGTTAAGGAGAATATCTTTCATCTTACTTCCTTCCGTTTGTACTAAAACTGTAACTTTAGACATGTAATCCGGCATTTTAAGTTCAAGCCATACTTGAGATACAATTAAAACAACACTCACAAGAAATATAGTCCATTCTTTTTTAGTAAAATTCTTTATTAATTTAAACATAATTAATCCTCTCTTTCTCTTTCATATTCATTTATATTTTTTTGCATGCTTTGTATTATATGACAAAACATATCAATTTCTTCATCTGTAAGGCCTTTTTTTATAACTTTTTCAAATTTACAAAACTCTGCTTTTTTTATATCAAACATATTCTTAGCCTTATCTTTTAAGATAATCTTCTTACATCTAACATCTTTTTCACACAAAACTCTTTCCACTAAATCATGTTTTTCCATTGTTTGAAGTACACCGGATACAGTGGCTCTTCTTAAATGAAGAACTTTTTCTAAATCTTTTTGATAGATATTTTCATTTTGATGATTTAAAATATAATCCATTATAATCATTTGTGTAGTACTAATTTCTTCATCAAATAATTCTTTATTATTATACAAAAATTCTCTACCTATACTTTTATTTAAAAGACTAAGATTATACAACAACTTATCTTTCATTTTTACCACCGCTTTATAATATTAATACAAAGGAAGAAAATTGTCAAGTGCCTTACA
>CAVGEW010000041.1:0-23878 GCA_963628465.1 Agathobacter sp.
ATAAAATTATAGAACTAATAGCAAATAATAATAGAATTACACAAAATGAAATAGCTAATATAACTAATGTTAGTGTAAGAACTATTAAAAGAAATTTTAAAATATTAATTGATAATTCAATAATCGAAAGAATTGGTTCAGACAAAACAGGATATTGGCAAATACTAAAATAACTATTAATCCAGATAAGAAAATTGATATTGCCACTACATTTGTAATTGTGTTTGTACGAAATTTTGTGTCTAAAAACTTGACATAAATCCAATCAATACTTTCGTTCACTTTTCGTTTACCTTTCGTTCACAATAACTTTTTAAATTAAGAATATTGTTTTATAAAGAAAAAAACGAACTAAATAGTTCGATGATTTTTATAAATGGAGCAAGTGAGCAGAATCGAACTGCCGTCTCAACCTTGGCAAGGTCGCATACTAACCTCTGTACTACACCTGCGTAAATAAATTGTATCAAATTTATGTAACTTTTGCAAGAACAATTGATAAAAAAGTTAATATTTGTTATACTTTATTATGTAAGAAGGAATATTTATGAAAAAAAATGCAAAAAAAACCTTTAAAAAAGTTAAAAAAAATATAATTGAATATATAATTACTAATCGTTTATTTTTATCTTATGTAATCCTTTCTTTGATTGCAACGATATGTGTTAGAGGATTTACAGTAGGTAAAGCTTTTAGTATATATCCAATTATAACAGATCTAGGTCTAATACTTTTGATAGGTAGTCTAGGTTATTTAATTAAACCTAAAAATCAGTTTAAGTATTATTTTATATGGCTTATAATATTTAATGTGATGTGTTTAGCATCATCCATATATTATATATTCTTTACATCATTTGCATCAATCGGGGAACTAGCTTCGATGGGGCAAACTGAAACAGTTACAGGCTCTATCTATGATAAACTTAGTTTTTCCTATGCTATATACTTTATAATACCTATTGTATTTTATATGATACATAAAAAACTTTTATCATCAACTTATTATTATTTTTTGGATAAAATAGAAAAGAGTAAGAAAATGCTTGTGGGCACTTTATTTGTAGCAATTCTTCTCTTGGGTTATCGTTTTAGCGCAGCTACAAGTACTGAATATAGTCGTTTAGCTAAGCAATGGAACAGAATATCGATTGTGGAAAGATTTGGTATTATATTGTATCAAGGAAATGATTTCGTACAAGTATTAAGACCAAGACTAAGTAGCTTATTTGGTCAAGAAGCTGCGGTTGAGGCTTTTAATAATTATTTTGATAAAAAAGAAGTAAGCAAGGATAATAAATATACGGGTATTTTAAAGGGGAAAAATATAGTATTTGTTCATATGGAAAGTATGCAAAGTTTCTTAATGGATTTATCTTTCAATGGGGAAGAAGTAACACATAATTTAAATAAACTTGCTAATGAAGGAATGTGTTTCACAAACTTTTATCCTCAAGTTTCCACAGGAACTTCAAGTGATACTGAATTTACTCTTTTATCTGGCTTAATGCCTGCGTCAAGTGGCACAGTTTTTGTTAGTTATTATGACCGAAACTATTTTACAATACCTAAATATTTAAGTAATCTTGGTTATAACACCTTTAGTATGCACGGTAACTTATCTAGTATGTGGAATCGAAACAAAGCTCATCCATCTTTAGGATATCAAGATATGTACTTTAATGAAGTATTTGAATATACTGAAGATGATGTTATAAACCTTGGAATAAATGATAAATTGTTCTTTCAAGAGGCTATGCCGATACTAGAAAGTATCGAAGAAAATAATCAAAATTACATGGGAACAGTTATAACTTTATCTAATCATTCTCCGTTTAAGTTAGCAAGTATGCATAGTGATTTAGATTTAACTAGTTATTTTGAAACTACTGATAATAAAGGTAATACTATTACTAAAAGTGAAGACTATTTATCCAATACAGCTGTAGGCCAATATATAAAGAGTGCCAATTATGCAGATAGTGCTCTAGGTGAATTTTTAAACTATATAAAATCATCTGATTATTTCAATGATACAGTCTTTGTCTTTTATGGTGACCATGACGCTAAATTAAGTCGTAGTGAAATAAATTATCTATATAACTTAAACCCTGAGACTGGGGAACTTTATACTGAAAATGATGAGGAATATGTAAGCTATGACTACTATGCACATGAACTTAATAAAAAGACACCTTTAATAATATGGACTAAGAACAAGTCTTTAAAAAGTATATTTAAGGGTGATGTTACTTATACTATGGGTATGTATAATGTTGCTAGTACAATACTTAATATGTATGGTATAAAAAATAAATATACAATGGGTGAAGATATATTCTCTATAAAAGATAATAATTTAGTAGTATATCCAAATGGTAACTTCTTAACAAATAAAGTTTACTATAATAATTCTACGAATGAATATTTATCTTTAAAGGGTGAAGATATATCTAAAGAATATATAGAATCTTTAAGTAAAGAAGCTGAAGATAGATTAACTATATCTAACTCTATAATTGTATATAACTTATTAAAAGATAAAAAGATGGATGGAGAATAAATATGAAGAAAAAATATAAATTATTACTAACCATAATAGTGCTTGGTATAATTTTTATGATAGGGTTGCTAGTATTTAAAAAGTTTAATAATCAAGTTAAAAATGATGTTAAAGTAGTTGATAGTATCGTAGATTTTTCTTATACATTAGATGAAAGAGATACTACATTAATGAAAGCTGTTTATAAAAACTTAAAAAAGACTTTAAAAGAAGAGAATATTGATTATGAAGAATATTCTAAGTTAATAGCGCAGCTTTTTATCATAGATTTATATACGTTAGATAATAAGATTAATAAATATGATGTTGCTTCTTTAGAATATGTATATCCAGATTCAATAGATAATTTCAAATTAAATGTTGAAGATACTTTATATAAAACTATTGAAGATAATACTTATGGCAAAAGAAATAAGATATTACCTATTGTAAGTAGTATTGAAGTAACTAATTATGAAGAAAGTACCTTTATTTTAAAGGATGATGAAGTAACTAGCTATGTAGTTAGTTTGAAATGGGATTATGAAAAAGGTGAAGACTATGACAAAGAAGGAATAGTTACTTTAGTAAAGAAAGATAAAAAGGTCTATGTCGTAGAATATAAAGCGGGTGTAAGTAATGAAGAAAGCAATTAGAAAATTTAAAAGATCTAACAAATTTTTAAGGTTTACTTTTTATTTAACTATAGTTTTATATTTAGTAGGTTTAGTTTTATTTACAAAGTCTCTTTTATCTTTAACGGGTATAGAAACTTTACTTAGAACGATAGTTATTGTCTTTTTTATAGGCTATATTGTAATATATGTTCTATGGAATTTAATTAATTTATTAACAAAGAAATATAAAACAGTGATATTTACAACAATATTATCTTTATTATTTACTACTATATTTTTTGTAGGTAGTTATTATATAAACTTTGTTTATAAGAATATAAATAATATGCAAGAAAATAAAGAGTTAGTCTATACAACATACTTAATTGATTTAAAGGATTCAGAGTTTACTAGTGATAGTAAGATAGGCATAATAAGTAAAAGTATTGATAGTGATAATGAATCTTTAGCATTAAAGTTATATAAAAATAAAAAGTTAGCTAATGATACAACTGAGTATAATGATTATATTAAGATGTTAAGTGATTTATATGATGGAAAGGTAGATGCTATATTTGTCCCAGGTAATTATGTTACTTTATTTAAAGGCGAAGAAGGCTTTGAAAATATATATAGTGATACGAAAATAATATATGAATATAGTGAAAAAAAACAAAATGAAGATTTAGATATAGTAAGTGATAAAGGCTTTGATGAACCTTTGACATTTTTGTTCTTAGGTGTTGATTCAGAAGCTGATGGTTTAAATGCTAGTGCTGCTTTTAATGGAGATACTTTAATGATTGCATCGTTTAATCCGAAGACTTTAGATGTTATACTTTTATCTATTCCAAGAGATACTTATGTTCCTATTGCGTGCAATAATAATCAGTATGCTAAAATCAATTCTTCCGCAGCTTATGGTACTAGTTGTGTTATAAGTACTATTAATAATTTTCTAGATATTAACATTGATTATTATGTTAAGATTAATTTTAAAGGTGTTGTTGATTTAGTAGAGGCTGTTGGAGGAGTTGAAGTTGATGTTGAAGCTCCAACATATTTAGCAAATAAATACAATGGCAAAGTTTGTGAACAAAACAGTGATCGGCAGTTTGGTAGTAAGCTTGTTTGTATGGAACCAGGGCTTCAAACTTTAAATGGGGAACAAGCTCTAGCTTATTCAAGATGTAGACATATGTATATAGGTAGTGATTTAGATAGAGTTCGTCACCAACAACAAGTTGTGGAAGCTCTAGCTAATAAGGTTATGCATTTTTCAAGCATCAAAGAATTTCAAGATATTTTAAATGCTGTAAGTAAGAATATATCAACGAATATGGATACAGATACGATTTTATCTGGTTATAATGTAGCTAAGAATGTCGTAGGTAATAAATTAAGTAATGATGATACTCTTAATATAGAAAAAGCAACATTAGAAACATATAGTTTAAATGTATATGTTCCATCTCAAGGCAGAACGACTTCTGCTCAAGGTTATTACCAAGCTAGTTTAGATGATATAAAATATGCATTTAATGTAGTTCTTGGCAAAGAAGAAGAAAAGGCAATTAAAACGTTTAGTTTTTCTGTAAATGATGTATATGAAAAGAGTGCTCCAGGTAAAGGAAAAAGAACGGGGGCATCTGGTGAACTTTTGCCGAGTTTTATAGGAAAAACAGTTGATAGCGCCAAAGAATATGGGCAAAAGCATAATATAGAAGTAACAGTAAAATATGTTGATAGTGATAGTGATTATTATAATGAAAAAATTAACCCTGGTTTAATAGGTAATCAAAGTGTTCATGAAGGAGTGCTTTTATCTACTGTTAAAGAATTAACTGTTTATGTAGTAAATGGTGAATAAATAAGCTAGACAAACAAAGAAATATATGTTATATTAATATTGTAACTGGGAAGTATGTTGAAAAAAAAGTGGGTGAAGCCAGCCCTATAAATGGCAGCTAAAAAAGCAGACTAGAATTTACATTCTAGCCTTTTCTTTGCGTGAAAATGTTGTATAATGTTTTGCTCCGTTATCTAGCCCTAAAGAAAAACATAAAACATTAAAGAATACCCTTGATTTAATAAAGCTTGATGATGGGAATCTAGGAGTTATTAATTTTAATAATATGATACCCGTGAAAGAACGTAAAACTGTCTTAGATAAGTCTTATATATTATACAAGCCTTATAAAGAAGAAATACAACAAAAAGAAACTGTTTAAGAAAAATTATGATTTATTTCTTGTAATTGTGTATTTATTTTTGTATAATTGATACATATCAAAGGAGTGATTTTATTTTATGAAAGTAACTATGGAAGAATTAGTTAATTATTGCAAGCAATATGGTTTTATTTTTCAGGGAAGTGAAATATATAATGGTCTTGCTAATTCATGGGACTATGGCCCAGTTGGGACTAATTTAAAAGAAAATATAAGAAAGGCTTGGAAAAAGAAATTTATTCAAGAAAATCCTTATAATGTTGGTCTTGATGCGGCAATTATTATGAACCCTAAAGTGTGGGTTGCATCAGGCCATGTAGCTTCTTTTGCAGACCCTTTAATAGATTGCAAAAAATGTAAATCAAGACATAGGGCGGATAAGTTAGTTGAAGAATTTACCAATGGTGAAGTAACAGGTGATGGATGGGACAATGAAAAACTTGAAAACTATATCAAGGATAATGATATTAAATGTCCTGTGTGTGGTAAAAATGATTTTACCCCAATTAGAAAGTTTAACCTATTGTTTGAAACGTCTATCGGAGTAACGGATGATACGAAGAATACTGTTTATTTACGCGGGGAAACTGCTCAAGGTATATTCGTTAATTTTAAAAATATAGAAAGAAGTATGCGTCTTAAAGTGCCATTTGGTATTTGCCAAACTGGTAAAGCTTTTAGAAATGAAATTACTCCAGGTAACTTTATTTTTAGAACTCGGGAATTTGAACAAATGGAACTTGAATTTTTCTGTAAGCCTAATACTGACTTAGAATGGTTTGGTTATTGGAAAAATTATTGTATGGACTTTTTAAAAACAATTGGTTTAGATTCTGATAACCTAAGGTTCAGAGACCATGAAAAAGAAGAATTATCTTTTTATAGTAAAGCAACAACTGACATAGAGTTTATGTTTCCGATGGGTTGGGGTGAACTTTGGGGTATTGCTGATCGAACTGATTATGATTTAACAGTTCACCAAGAAGCATCTGGAGCTGACCTTAGATACTTAGATCCTGAGACAAATGAAAAATATTTACCATTTGTTATTGAACCATCCGTAGGTTTAGATAGACTTATTCTTGCGGTATTAACTAATAGTTATACAAAAGAAATGGTTGAAGGAGAAGAGAGAATAGTATTAAAAATTCATCCAGCCTTAGCGCCATTTAAAGTAACTATATTACCTCTTATAAAGAAGGTACATGCTGATAAAGCTAATGATGTGTATGCAATGCTATGTAAATACTTTGATTGTCAATATGATGAATCTGGTTCAATTGGTAAAAGATATCGCCGAAGTGATGCCATAGGTACTCCGTTTGCAATAACTATTGATGATGAAACTATTGCAAATAATACCGTAACTCTAAGAGATAGAGATACTATGGAACAAATTACATTAAATATAGATAAACTTGTTAGTTATATAAGTAAAAAGATTGAGTTATAATGTAAGTAATGTTATATTACATGAATAAACTTAGTAATAATACATTATATATAATTACATCGTACATTTAATGGAACAACAATAATTATCAAAACAGCAAATTTATTATTAAATTTGCTGTTTTTTTTATTTACATCTTGCGTGAACTTGTGTTATAATTAAGAAAATTATGAAGGAGGAATGAAATATGATAAAAAAAGAAATATACCCAAAAACAGAAAGATTAAAGTGTGAGGGTGAAAAAGTATATGTAACTGAAAAGTTAGATGGAAGTAATATGGTATTTTTTAAACTTGATAATGAGTTATATATAGCGCAAAGAAAGAATATTTTTAAGTTAAGTGAACTTGATGAAGTAAAGGGAGTATTATATCAAGGTTTATATGAATGGTTAAAAGACTATGGCTCTATCTTAGAGGGTAGTATAAATGAAGGCAGTGCTATCTGTGGTGAATGGCTTGGTATGGGTAAGATTAAATATACCATTGATGAATTTGATAAAAGATGGTATATGTTTGCTAAAGCTAATATAAATACCGATTTAAAGTTATATAACTTAATATATAATCATGACTTATTTAAATATTCTTTTGTTAATGAGAGTATGCCTGCTTTCTTAGGTATCGTACCTGAGGTTGATGAACTTGATTATTTGCCTAAAAAAGTTAATTTAGATAAAATATATGAAAGTTATGTTAATAAAAAGGGAAGAAGTGTCGAAGGTTTTGTTGTTAACTATAAGAACTTAATTTGTAAGTATGTCAGAATGAAAAATGGCAAGCTAAGAGAACATTTCGATTACGAAGATAAAGAATAATTTGCTAGAAAAAATTTGAAATTTGTATTATAATATTATTGACATTAAATGCTGTCTGGTCATTGTCTGCGACTAGATGGTATTTTTTAATCTTAAAAAATACCAATAAAAACTTAAAGAAAGGAGGAAGTATAGTGCCTAAGACAAAATTTCAAAATTTTGTATTTACTTTATTAACTGCGATTTTAATGGGTTATTTTATGATAGTCTATAATATAGCAATTCACTCATCTAGTTTTACTAATAAGACATTTTTAATAGCGTTAAAAGAGTTTCCGTTTGAGTTTATTATTGTTTTTATACTTGCTTATTTTGTAGCAAGCCCTATAGCAAAGAAACAAGCTTTTAAAATAGTTAATCTTAAAGAAGATAATAAAATGTTTGTTATATTATCTATCCAAACTTTTACTGCTTTAATAATGGTAGGTTTAATGAGTGTATATGCTTTATTTAATCAACATTTAATAAACAGTAATATAATTTGTAATTATATAGTTATATACTGTAAAAACTTTATGATGGCGTATCCACTGCAAGTGTTTTTTGTGGGTCCGTTTGTTAGGAAGTGTTTTAAAATAATATTTAAATAACTACTTACTTATGTTAAAATACTTTTATAAGAAAAGAATATTTATTATGGAACATATTCTTATGAATAGAAGTATACCTGTCTTGTTACTTGAATATAATACTTCTTTTAATATAATCGAAGCTATATATGCTTCAAAGGCAATTATTAATGCATATAATGATAAATCTAAGAATCTTGTCAAAGAAACAAATAGCTGGTGTATATTAACATAAACATGCGTTCTTGGTCTTTTTGGGCGGGGCTAGTGCGCAACCTCTACATCCATATTCGAGCAAAAGCGGGGTGTGGGCAATCCAAATATGTATAAAATAAATATACATGAACCTATGACTTCATAATACATATATTACTTTAGAGGGAGGTTCTATGAAATTTGGGGATGAATTCTTTAAAAAAATAGAAAAGAAAACTAAAGTAGATAAAAATACTATTATAAGTTTGGCAGAAAAATTACAAAAAGGAAATATGAAAGATGAGGTAACTTTAACTGAAGTAATAGATACTTTAAGTAAAATGACTGGTAAAAAGGTTACTGATGAACAAAAAAAGAAAATAATAAGTAAGATTGTAGATGATAAAGTTCCTAAAGATGTTGAAAAAATGTTTTAACATCTTTTCTTTTATGTTATAGTGTATGTGAGGTGACTAATATGATTGAATATAATAATTTAAAACCAGATGAATATATGTTTATTCTAAATACTTTAGGTTGGAAAACCCCATCAGAAAGATTGCTTAAAAAGTCTTTAGATAATGGATGTAATTGTGATTCCAAAATACCAAGGCAAAGGCTATGGCAAGTTGTTAATAAGTTCTCTTTTAGAATATATAAAACAAAATCTTGAAAATGGAATGTATATGTGGTTAAAGAAATAATATGAATAGATGTAAATGGTGTAATATAAATAATTTCTTATATGTAAAGTATCATGATACAGAGTGGGGGATACTTAACTTAGATGAACAATATTTATTTGAAATGCTTATACTAGAGTCTTTTCAAGCGGGTTTATCTTGGGAATGTGTATTAAATAAAAGGGAAGCTTTTAGAGAGGCTTATGATAACTTTAATATAGATAAAATTATTAAATATGGTGATGAAAAGATGAATGGACTTATAAATGATAAAGCTATTATAAGAAATAAACTTAAAATAAAATCTAGTATAGAAAATGCCAAGATATTTAAGAGTATTTCTTTAGAATACAATGGTTTTAATAATTATTTGACTAGCTTTTTTGAAGAGTATCCTATATATGAAAATGATAAAATAACTTCTACTGTATCAGATAGTATTTCTAAAGATTTAACTAAAAGAGGTATGAAGTTCGTGGGTTCTGTAGTTATTTACTCTTACTTGCAAGCCATAGGTTTGATAAATTCGCATGAAAATGGCTGTTTTATGTTGCACTGATATTTTAATTATGGTATTATTTTAATGGATGTGATTTGAAGTATGGAAAAAAGTAATAAAATATATTTAACAATAATCTTAGTGTGTACTGTTCTAGTAGTTGGTCTATGTGTATATGCTATTGTTAATCATAAGGATATTAAATTATCTGATGCAGCGAAGTTTAAGGAAGAATACGAAGCTTTAAATGGGTTAGTTAATGAAAGCACTGAAGAAGAATATATAAATGTTAAAATAGATGAAGATAACCCGATTGTATATAAGTCAGGTCAAGAAATTCTTGAAGTAATGGATGAAGAAGATGCAATTATTTATTTTGGTTTTTCAACTTGTCCGTGGTGTCGTAATGCTGTGCCTGTTTTACTTGAAGCAGCAAAAGAATTAGATGTTGAAAAAATATATTATGTGGATATATTAGATATGCGAGATACATATAAATTCTCTGGTAGTATTCAACCAGAACAAACTAAAAAAGGTACAGATGCTTATTATGCAATACTTGAAAAGTTAGATAGTAAGTTAGAAAAGTTTTATGTTACAGATGAATCTGGTAATATGTATGATACTGGGGTAAAAAGATTATATGCTCCGACAGTAGTATCTATGTCAGGTGGAAAAGTTAAAGGATTCCATGTTGCTACAGTAGAAAGTCAAACAGACCCTTATGTTGCTTTAACTGATGAACAAAAGGAAGAACTAAAAGATGCATACAAAGAACTTATCAATGCTTTATATGAAAAAGATGAAACTTGTAAAGATGAAAAGGCATGTTAGATTTTAATCTAAATGCCTTTTTTGTAGTAGCTATTATAGTTAGATACAAAAGATTGATTGAACTTGTTTTTACTGTTTTTAAATAAGGTTTATCTATATTAAAATAAAAGTTGCAAAAACTTATGTAAAATGCTTGTAAAAGTTTTAAAAGTTTGATAGAATTAAATAGTAAACTAAGGAGGAAATCAATTATGGGATTTAGCTTAAAAAATTTACTTAAAGATGATGATGAAGTTGATAACTTAAATGGTACAGAAGATGCATATTATAATATTTCTGAAGAAGATGCTATAAAAGAAGCTGATAAAACTGGAAATAAGATGATTTTACTTGAACCAAGAGCGTATTCTGAAGCCCAACAAATTGCAGATCATTTAAAAAATAGAAATAGTGTTGTGGTTAATTTAAAAAGAGTTACATCAGACCAAGCTAAAAGAATATTTGATTTTTTAAGTGGTGTTACTTATGCGATTGGTGGTTCTATGCAAAAAATTGGTGTTGGTATATATTTAGTAGCACCTAAGAATGTTAATATTCAAGGTAAAATAACAGATGATACAGAAAAACCAAGTAAAACAACAGATGAAGAATTAGATTGGTAATATAGGTGGTGGCCTTATGGTAAATA
This sequence comes from Agathobacter sp., assembly GCA_963628465.1. Lineage (GTDB taxonomy): Bacteria > Bacillota_I > Bacilli_A > RF39 > UBA660 > Onthocola_B. The sequence continues at coordinate 11,069 of CAVGEW010000041.1, forward strand.
AATTTAGTACAAGTATTCAAGGCTATAAAAAAGAAGAGGTTAACGATTTTGTTAAGGAAGTAACTAAAGAATATGAAAGTATGTTACAAAAACTTAAAAATAGTTGTGAGATAATTGAAAGTTTAAGAGGTGAACTTAAACATTATAAAGATATTGAATCAACTTTAAATCGGGCTATTTTAATAGCGGAAGAATCTACTAGTAATATTAAAAAAGCAGCTTATGATGAATCTAAAGTAATTCTAGAAGATGCTAAGAGAAATGCAACAAAGGTAATTAATAATGCTTTGCAGAAGGCTGAGAGAATAGAGTCAGAGGCAGAAGGCTTGAGAAGAAAAGTTGCAGTTTATAAACGAAGATTTAGAACCTTGGTTGAAGACCAGCTCGATGAAATAGAAAAATTTGATGAAAGAATGTAAAAAGCACTATCCCTTTAGGTAGTGCTTTTTAAAAAGTTCATTGTTAAATTTATCATAATAAAATCATAATCATATTTATATATCCTGTTTTATGTAGCTTCTAATCACTAGAAAATTGCTGCTTAATATAATAAATGTTATGTCATATATTACTAGTATTTAACTTCTAAATAGAATTAAAATAATAGTTTGAATTACTTCTTGATAAATAAGTGCTAAGTTGCTATAATAATATTGGAAGTGATGAAAGTGCAAAAGATTATTTTAACTGGGGATAGACCTACAGGTAGACTTCATATTGGTCATTATGTTGGATCACTTAAAAATAGAGTTAAACTTCAAAATAGTAATGAATTTGATGAAATATATATTATGATCGCGGATGCTCAAGCTTTAACGGATAATTTTGATAATCCTAAAAAGGTGCGAAGCAATGTTATTGAGGTGGCTCTTGATTATCTTTCTGTAGGAATAGATCCTAGCAAGACTAATATTTTTATTCAATCGGAAGTAAGTGAACTTACGGAGCTAACCTTTTATTACATGAATTTAGTTACTTTAAGTCGTTTGCAAAGGAACCCTACAGTTAAAAATGAAATTAAACTAAGAGGCTTTGAAAAAAGTATTCCCGTTGGTTTTTTAAATTATCCGATTAGTCAAACTGCAGATATCACAGCTTTTGAAGCTACTTGTGTACCTGTTGGGGATGATCAGCTACCAATGATTGAACAAGCTAGAGAAATAGTTAAATCATTTAATAATATCTATGGTGAAGTTTTAGTTATGCCTGAGGCTCTAGTGCCTCAAAAAGAGGTGGAAAGAAGACTGCCAGGTATTGATGGCAAAGCTAAGATGAGTAAGTCATTAGGTAATACTATATATCTTGCTGATACTCCTGAGGAAGTAAAAAGAAAAGTCATGAGTATGTATACTGACCCAAGTCATATAAGGGTAGAAGACCCAGGGCATATCGAAGGTAATATAGTCTTTACATACTTAGATGTTTTTGCAACAGATGTATATTTCACAAAATATTTGCCTGAATATAAAAATCTAGATGAACTAAAGAAAAAGTATCAAGCTGGAGGTCTTGGTGACGTTGTAATAAAGAAATTTTTAAATAATATCTTGCAAGATGAACTTGCCCCAATTAGGGAAAAAAGAAAATACTATGAAAGCCATCTTGAGGAAGTGGTAAAAATACTTGAGGAAGGTACTAAGAAAGCTAAGCTTAAAGCTAATAAAACTCTTGCTAAAGTAAAGGGTGCTATGCAAATAGATTATTTTAAAAATGATGAATATTTAAAAGAAATAATTGCTAAATATCAAGAAAAATGATAATATTAAAATAGAAATGGATGGGGCTGATATAAAGTGTTAGATGCGTGTTTTATTCCTAGTGAAGAAAAAACTAAAACTCATGAACAAGCTGTTTTTAAAGGCACTAATTATCGAATTAGTGTTTTAAGTGAGCGCTTAATTAGACTTGAATATAGTCCTGACGGTCAGTTTTCTGACAACTTAACCACTTTAGTTAGTAATCGTAATTTCAAAGTTCCAACCTTTAAAGTTAAACAAGATGATAAATACATTGTTATTTCTACGAATTATTTTAACTTGCAATATTTAAAAAATAAACCTTTCATAGGTTCTAAGTTTGCTCCAGACAGTAACCTAAGGGTAGCTTTAAAGGGTACTGATAAAGTGTGGTTTTATGGCCAAGTTGAAGCCCGTAACTTTAAAGGTGGGGCTGTTAGTTTAGATAACTTTAATGGCAAGGTAAATCTAGATAAAGGTCTTTATTCAACAGATGGTTTTGTAAGTATAGATGATTCCAATAATTTAGAAATAGACAAAGATGGTTTTTTAATAAAGTCTAATCCTAATAAGGTAGATATATATCTTTTTATGTATAAAAGAGACTTTGGCCTATGTTTAAAAGATTATTTTACTTTAACTAGCTATCCTGAATTAATTCCTCGAAGTGCCTTAGGTGTATGGTGGAATAGAGAAAGGATATATAATTATGAAGATACTAAATCACTAGTAAAAACTTTTAATCGTAACGGTATTCCCCTATCAGTTCTTTTATTAAGTGAATTTTGGCATATCAAAGATAAAAGTAATTATAATTTATATAAAACAGGTTTTACTTTTAATAGAGAGTTATTTCCAAGCCCTAAAGAATTTACTGAAGCTATGCATGATGCAAATGTTTTAGTAGGTGTAAACATTGACCCATCGGAAGGCATAAGAAAAGAAGAAGAGGGATATATTAACTTTGCTAAAGAGTTAAATATTTCTGATGGGGCCACAATTCCTTTTAATGTGCTTGATAAAACCTTTATAAGTACCTTTACAAAGTGCATTATAGATAATCTAATTGCTTATGGCGTAGATGTCTTTTGGCTTGATTATAAAAATGATTTATTTGGCATCAATACTTTAAGTTATTATTTTAATACAAATTTTAAAAAATACAATGACAAAAGACTTTTAACTTTAACAAGAAGCCCTTTAGTAGCGCCTCACAAGGCAGGTATCTTATACTCAGGTGAAACCTTTGTTTCTTGGGATACTTTAAAATTCTTGCCATTTTATAATTCTATGGCTGCGAACAAAGGAGTTACTTGGTGGAGTCATGATGTCGGAGGCTATAAAGGCGGTAGTGAAGATTCTGAGTTATATCTTAGATATATTCAATTTTCTTGCTTTAGCCCTATATTTAGATTTAGTTCTGAAAGAGGTTATTACTATAAAAGAGAACCTTGGGCATGGGATGTAAAAACTTATACTATAGCTAGGGAATATACCTTACTTAGACAAAGGTTAATACCTTATATATATACTGAAGGATGTAACTATAGTAAACTAGGTATTCCCTTAATTCAACCAATATACTATAGCTATCCCGAAATATATGATGAACCAGATTATAAAAATGAATATTACTTTGGTAAAGAGTTATTTATTGCGCCAATAACTAAAGCTATGGATAAAACTATGAATAGATCTATAGAAAGATTATATCTTCCTAAAGGAATTTGGTATGACTTTAGAAATGGTAAAAAGTTTATTGGTGATAAAAGATACATAGCTTTTTATAAAGATGATGAATACCCTATATTTGCTAAAGCAGGAGCTATAGTGCCTATGGCTAATCTTGGTGATGATATAAATGATACAAGTGCTCCAAAATCTTTAGAAATAGATATATTTCCAGGACAAAGTAATTCTTATAAATTATATGAAGACGATGGAATAAGTAAAATGTATAAAGATGGTTTTTACTTAGTAACGGCAATAGATTATAATTACATGCAAAATAATTATACTGTTATAATAAGGCCTATTGATGGAAAGATAGGTATAGTACCTAGGCTTAGAGATTATAAAATAAAGTTTAGAAATGTAAAAGAACCTGATAGTGTAGATGTCTTTATTAATGGAAGTAAAGCTATAAATGAAATAAAAACTTATGAAGAAGATAATAATTATGTTGTTGAAGTAAAAGAAGTAGATACAAGTAAACAATTAACTATTAATTGTAAGGGTAAAGATATTGAAATTGAAGCAGTAAGAATTATTAATGAAGATATTAACTCTATTATAACAGATTTACCTATTGAAACTAAGATGAAAGAATTGATAGCTAGTACTGTATTTAGTGATAAAGATATTAAACAAAAAAGAATAGCTATAAAAAAGATTAAGAATCTAGATAAAAGATTTATTAAAATGTTTATAAAATTACTTGAATATATTGCTGAGATTTAATATAATAATGTTATGCAGATGAAAAAAGAGCAGTAAATTACTTATTTTTTAATAGAAAGTTAGTGGTTGATGGAAACTAATATAAATAGTAATTGAACTTACTTTTGGATGCAAGTGGGGTTATTTCCGTATCAATAGTAAAGAAGCAATTAAGGTGGTACCACGGGTTTTACTCGTCCTTGGGATACTGCCTTTTTATTTTATGGAGGTTATATGAGTGCTTTAAAAGTTAATTTAATTTGGACATTTATTTTATTTATTTTAGTTTTTCTTGTTAATTATTTATTGGTTTATAAATATGAATATACTAATATAAAGAAAGAAAAGAATAAAAAGAAAAGAAAGAAACTTGAAGATTTCCTGGGTTTTTCTTATTTAATCCCTAGATTTAGTTTAGATGTTAAAAAGATGAATCTAGAATTTACTTTCTTTTATTTATCTTTAATAAATGCTTTTATTATAGCTTTTGTTTTTATGGTCTTATTATTTGTGCCTTGGGATATTGGTTTTAGTTTATTGTTAGGTTTTGTTTTATTATTTGGTCTTATATTTTCTTTATATGAAATATTTGGTCGTATTTTAGTTAAGAAAGGATGGAGTAAAAATGAATAATTATGATATTATAGAAAAAAAATGGCAAAAGTACTGGGAAGATAATCAAACTTTTAAAGCTCTAAATGGTAGCAAGAAGAAACCTTATTATATTTTGGTAGAGTTTCCTTATCCATCTGGGTCAGGTCTTCATGTAGGGCATGTTAGAAGCTATACGGCTCAAGATGCAATTGCAAGAATGAAAAGAATGCAAGGGTATAATGTTTTATATCCGATGGGTTGGGATGCTTTTGGGGCTCCGGCTGAACAATATGCGATAAAGAATCATATTCATCCTAAAGAAGCTGTAAAAGAGAATATCCATAATTTCAAAAGACAAATGATGGATTTAGGTTTTTCTTTTGACTGGGATAGAGAATTTAGTACTACAGATCCTGATTATTATAAATGGACTCAGTGGCAATTCTTACAATTTTATAAACATGGTATGGCTTATAAAGATACTGTGCCTGTTAATTGGTGTCCAACTTGTAAGACTGTATTATCTAATGAAGATTCGGCTGGCGGTGTTTGTGAAAGATGTCAATCTAAGGTAGTTCAAAAAGAAAAAAGTCAATGGATGCTTAGAATGAGTGATTATTCAGAAAGCCTTCTTGAAGGCCTTAAAGACACCAATTTTGCTGAAAAAGTTAAGTTAGGTCAAATTAATTGGATAGGTAAGTCTATTGGGGCAGAAGTAGTCTTTAAGATAAAGGATACAGACTTAGATTTTACGGTATTTACAACAAGATGTGATACATTATTTGGGGCAACATACTGTGTTATGGCACCTGAACACAAGCTTGTAGATATTATAACAACAAATGAGCAAAAAGATGCTGTAAATGAATATAAAGAGGCTTGTAAGCTTAAAAATGATTTAGAAAGAACAGAACTTAATAAAGATAAAACTGGGGTATTCACTGGAGCTTATGCAATAAACCCAGTAAATAAAAAAGAAATACCTATTTGGATAAGTGATTATGTTTTATCTTCTTATGGAACAGGTGCTATCATGGCAGTACCTGCACATGATACAAGAGATTATGAATTTGCAAGCAAATTTAATTTAGAGATTATTCCCGTTTTACAAGGCCCTTGTGAAACACTACCATACACAGGTGATGGAGAACATATTAATTCTAACTTTTTAGATGGCCTTGATAAGGATGAGGCTATAAACAAGATGATAGATTATCTTGAAGAACATAAATGTGGTAAAAAACAAGTAAATTATAAAATGCGAGATTGGGTATTCTCAAGACAAAGATTCTGGGGTGAACCAATTCCAATGGTTAATTGTACAACATGCGGTTGGGTTCCTTTAAATGAAGAAGACTTACCCTTAGTTTTACCAGATGTCGCTGAATATGAACCGACGGATAATGGAGAAAGTCCACTTGCTAAGATAAAGGATTGGGTTAATACAACTTGTCCTAGATGTGGAAAAGCAGCAACTAGAGAAACAGACACTATGCCTAACTGGGCTGGTTCAAGTTGGTATTTTTTAAGATTTATGGACCCTCATAACACTAAAGAATTCGCAAGTATGGAAGCTATGAAATATTGGAATAGGGTAGATTGGTATAATGGAGGTATGGAACACACTGCAAGACACTTGCTTTATGCTAGATTTTGGGTACAATTTCTATATAACATAGGACTTGTTCCTCACAAAGAAATGATATGGACTAGAGTAAGTCATGGAATGATTCTAGGTTCTAACAATGAAAAAATGAGTAAAAGTAAAGGCAATGTTATTAACCCTGATGATATAGTTAAAGAATATGGTGCGGATACTTTAAGAATATATGAACTATTTATTGGTGATTATGAGCAAGATGCCCCGTGGTCTATTGACTCTCTTCGAGGTTGCAAGAGATTCATAGATAGAATTATTCGTTTAAAAGATAAAATTACTAACATAGATGAATATTCTAAAGACCTTGAAGTTATCATTAATCAAAGTATCAAGAAAGTAACTAATGATTTAAGTAATATGTCTTATAATACTGCAGTATCTACTCTTATGATACTTCTTAATAAGTATGAAGAATGTCAATCTATTAATAGAAAAGATTATACATTACTTCTTACATTACTTAATCCTATTGCGCCTCATATAACAGAGGAATTAAATGAGTCTCTTGGTCAAAAACCTATCTGTGAAAGCTCTTGGCCTATATATGATGAATCTAAAACTATTGTAAGTGAAAAAGAAATTGGAGTTCAAGTAAATGGTAAACTTCGTGGTTCTATTTTAATATCTATTGATGAAGATGAATCTTCTATTAAAGAAAAAGCTTTATCTAATGAAAATGTTAAAAGACACTTAGATAATAAAGAAATAATTAAAGTTATTATTATAAAAGGAAGAATTGTTAATATAGTTGTTAAATAACAATTCTTTTTGTTTACCACATACTTAAATATTTTCTACTTTTATTTTCTATCTTTTTGTGGTATTATAATATTAGGTGATACATGGTGAAGAAAATTAATTGGGAAAAAGTTACTAACTTTATTAAAAAGAAAAACTTTATAATGGCTGTATGTGTATTTGGTTTAACAATGGCATCGATTGGTTTTAGTTATGCATCATTCTTTTCTGTTAAAACAAATTCTACTAATCAAAGTGTTAAAACAGGTACTTTAAATGTTTCTTATAGTGATAATTCAACTACTATTAATGCTGATACTCTAGAACCAATGAGTGATGATGAAGGAATGAATCAAAGTGATTCAAGTGTTATATATATTCAAAACACAGGCTCTTTGGAAACTACTTATGTATTAAACATTGGTTATGATGTTTCTAGTTTTACATCAAGAACGGGTTATACCTCATCTGATGTATTAACACCTCTTGACTATGTTAGGTTTGCTGTATATAAATACAATGGTGCAGGAGTAGAAGATACTTTAATATTAGGGCCTCTGAATGTAACTGATTTACCTATATATTCTATAGATACATCTAATTCTAATAATAATAGATATTCTATTTTGTTTAATACTTTAGGAAGTACTTCTTCAAGTAATCCAACTTTTACATATCGAATAAAGATGTGGCTTAGTGATAAAGCTATACCTGCGGTAAGTTATACATACTTTTATGTAAATACCCAAGTTGTCGCAGAAGTAGAAAATGCTAAGATGAAATATAATTTAAGTGGTACTATAACAGATGGGTCTAATAATTTAGATGGAGCTATATTAAGTGTTCAAAATGGTTCTGCAACAAGCACATCTTCAAGTGGAACTTTTACATTAAGTGGTTTATATCCTGGTACTTATAATTTGGATATAACTTATAATGATGAAGTTTATAGTGGTAATATAACTATAGAAGAAGGTACAAGTAATAGTTTAATTAGTCTAGGTTCCACTTTTAGTGGAAGTAATATATTTACTGTAGCTAATACTTATGGTACAACCATAAGTAAGATACTTACTAAGAATAATATAACATCTTATAGTACCTCAGCATCCATATCAAGTGGTTCTTTATATCCAACATATAAATTTACTGGTGGAGCAACTGAAAATGTTTCTGGTATAAAAATTGTACTTAATACCACAGATAAAACCTATACAATGAGTTTGTGAAGATAAAGTGAAAAAATTTTGTAAAAAAAAGTAATTTAGTACTTGACTAAGATTAAATTAAATGCTACTATTAGAGTAGAGAGGAGATATGGAAAATGGATAACAAAAAAAATACTATCCTATTAACAGTTATTGCTGTTGCAACATTATTAGTTGCTGTTGTTGGTGCAACATTTGCATACTTCACTGCACAAGAAGGGGAAGGTGCTAATACTAATATCACAGTTAAAACTGGTACAGGTTCTAGTTCTGCATTTACAGCAACTCAAAATTTAAATGTTTATGCTGATCAATCAACATTTGCTGAAGGAAAAACTAGTAAAACTGGTACTTCTACGGGTAAAGTTACTTGGACTGCACCAGGTTCTACTGATGCGTACACACCAACTGAAACTGAAAGAACATTCTGTTATACAGTTAAACTAGATATTAAAAGTAATAATTTTAGGTATGATTTAGCTGGTTCTACAAGTGGTACTGCTCAATTATTATTCAATGTTTCTAGAGGTGTTGGGGCAACTAATGGTTCAACAGCAGCCGAAGTGGAAATCACAACAGGTGTTGGTAGCTTAAATTATGTTAGTAATATAACTGGTATTTCAACTACTAAAGAAGGTGAAGATGCTACATTTAGTGGTTTTGATATTACAACAGCTACAGGCGAACATCAAATAGGTGGACAATACAAAATGGTTGCTGCATCAACTACTAAAGGTGCTGCTGTTACAACTATGTATGATAAGTGGACTGCTACTGTAACATTAGTTAACTTGAAAGCTGAACAAAATTACAATACTAATAAAACATTTACTGCAACATTAAAATACGATCAATGTTAATAATTGTAATTTAAATAAAATGGACTTCGGTCCTTTTTTTTGTTTCTGAAAGTTCTATAAATTATACCAATTTACACTTGAAAATATATCGTTTTATACTTGAAAAATAACTTAATTAATGATATCCTTATAATAGGAAGGAGATATGAAGACGTGGATAACAAAAAAAATACCATTTTATTAACAGTTATAGCTGTTGCAACTTTATTGGTTGCTGTTGTTGGTGCAACATTTGCATACTTCATTGCACAAGAAGGGGAAGGTGCTAATACTAATATCACAGTTAAAACTGGTACAGGTTCTAGTTCTGCATTTACAGCAACTCAAAATTTAAATGTTTATGCTGATCAATCAACATTTGCTGAAGGAAAAACTAGTAAAACTGGTACTTCTACGGGTAAAGTTACTTGGACTGCACCAGGTTCTACTGATGCGTACACACCAACTGAAACTGAAAGAACATTCTGTTATACAGTTAAACTAGATATTAAAAGTAATAATTTTAGGTATGATTTAGCTGGTTCTACAAGTGGTACTGCTCAATTATTGTTCAATGTTTTTAGAGGTGTTGGAGAAACTGATGGTTCAACTGGATATGAAGCGGAAATCACAGAAGGTGTTGCTGGCTTAACTTACATTACTAGTGCAAGCAATTCTGTAAAAGGTGTTTCACCTGATATTGAAAATTCATATGTTACATTTGGTGGTTGGGATATTACAACAGCTACAGGCGAACATCAAATAGGTGGAGAATACAAAATGGTTGCTTCTGAAACTACTGGTGGTGATCCTGTTACAACTATGTATGATACTTGGACTGCTACTGTAACATTAGTTAACTTGAAAGCTGAACAAAATTACAATACTAATAAAACATTTACTGCAACATTAAAATACGATCAATGTTAATTATAATGATTTAAATAAATTGGACTCCGGTCCTTTTTTTGAGGTCAAAAAATTTTTAATAAATATGTTATTTATACTTGAAAAAAATGTCAATTAATGGTATCCTTATAATAGGAAGGAGATATGGAAGACATGGATAATAAAAAAAATACTATCCTACTAACAGTAATTGCTGTTGCAACATTATTAGTTGCTGTAGTTGGTGCAACATTTGCATACTTCTCTGCACAAGAAGGGAAAGAAGGTACTACTACCGTTTTAGTTAAAACTGGTACTGCATCTAGTACGAACTTCGAAGTTTCAGGCAATATTAGCATTTATGCTGACCAATCAAATTTTGCTGAAAATAAAACAAGTAAAACTGGCTCTTCAACTGGTACTGTATCATGGACTGCACCTGGTTCAACACAAGAATATGAACCAACTGAAGCTGAAAGAACTTTCTGTTATAATGTTAGTTTAGTTGTAGAAAGTAATAATTTTTGGTATGATAAAGCAGAATCACCAACTGGTACTGCCCAATTATTATTTAATGTTTATAAGGGCGCTGCTGGAGCTGCTGAAACTGAACTTAAAACAGCTGGTGATATTTCAGGGTTAACTTATGTTACTGGTATTTCTGGTATCGAGACTCCATCAGAAGATACTGAGTCTAATGGTGATACAGGATCATTAACAACATTTGATGGATGGGATATTACTACTATAGCTGCTGGAACTTACAAAATTGGTGGTAACCATACAATAGTTGCTCCAGAAACTACAGGTGGTGCTGAAGTTAGTGCAATTAAAGATACTTGGACTGCTAGAGTTACTTTAGTTAACTTGGCAACTGAACAAAATTACAATACTAACAAAGTATTTAATGCTACTTTAAAATACGATAAATGCTCTGAATAGTAATTTTGGGATGAAAATTGGACTTTTAGTCCTTTTTTTATTTGGATAAATATGTAAAATCATATTATTTTTTTGTTGATTTTAATGTCGAATAATGGTAAGATTATTATAGAGAGGAGATTAAAGTTATGGAAGTTAATAATAACAAAAATTCTATTGTAATAACTGTTATTGCTGTAGCAACGCTTTTAGTTGCTGTTGTTGGTGCAACATTCGCATACTTTCAGGCTACTGCAGATTCTGCTAAGTCAACAAACGTTACAGTTACAACAGGTACAGCTGGTAGTACAACCTTTACTGTAGGTAGTGCTATTAACATAACCGCAGACCAAACTACTTTTGCAAGTGGTGCTGGTAATAGATCAGGAAGTACAACAGGTTCAGCAAAATTTGTAGCACCTACTGCTGTTAGTGGTACTTTAAATGCTAGTGATTTACAATCTTGTTATAAAGTAACAGTCAATATTTCAGCTAATGGTTTTAGTTATACTGTTAATTCAAACACACCAGAATTAACACTTACTGTAACTAAAAATTCTACTGCTGTTGTTTCTAGTAAAGACATTACTACAACAACTGGTGATATTCAAATACCTACTGCGTCTGGTGGTACAACTTATACACATACATTAAGTACTACTGCTGGTGGAAATGTAACAGATAGTTGGAATGTTACAGTAACACTTATAAATTTAACCACAAATCAAAATGCAAATGCTGGTAAATCTTTAAGTGGTACCTTAAAATTTGAATCAACATCTTGTTAATTAAATAAAAAGGACTTATAGTCCTTTTTCTATGGAGGTTAAAATGACTAGAGAACACTTTGGAATTACTTTAGGAGAAAGTAAGTATGGATATAAATTAAATAGGGATAACTTTGCTATAATTAATAATAATAGTTCATTTGGAAATGGAATCATATATAATGATGAATGGTGTCAAGAACATTATTATAGATGTATACAGAATTTTAATATAAATATGGAAAGACTTTCTTTGTTAGATCATTTAGATTTTGAAAGGGAAATTAATGAGTTCTTGGAAATGTATCCTTTGTTTGAAGAAGTAACAGATTTAAATAAATATAATGGAGTATCCGGATATTATATGATGGTTTTAGATAATTATTGTCAGGTATATATAGGCACTTCAGATAATATTAAACAAAGAATTAAGAAACACTGGACTAAAGTAATTCCCTTTGATAGAGTTATATTTGGTAATGTAGAATCTTCTATTATATCTATAGATAGTTATAGAGCATTTGATACAACAAGAATATATGTTTATAAAACAAGTGATACTTATATAAATGAAGATAAAATAATTGATTATATTAATCCTATATATTGTTGTAATAGAACTAAAGGAGGAAAGTTATCTGGTTTAGATGAAGCTATAAAAATGAGAAAAGTAAATAATAATTATCAAACAATAAATGAAAATAAACAAGAGAAACTTTTAACAGTTACTGACTTAACTAGAGAGCTTCACTGTACAAGATATAAGGTAATGAATTATTATGCAATGGATGGACTTCCTTTAGAAAAAAGAGGAAATAAATATGTAATAACATATTTAGATTTTTATGTATGGAAAAAGGAAATGGAAGAAAGAAGGAAAAAAGAACAGGCTTTGGTAATAACATATATTTTAGCTGTGTTTTTTGTTATAGTTTTAGCTTTTGTTTTAGCATATATAATGCGTTAAAAAATTTTAATACTTGTGTGGTAGAATATCCGTTATATGGAAAGATATTAATC
>CAVGEW010000042.1:0-15616 GCA_963628465.1 Agathobacter sp.
TGATAATATATATTATTATTTCCTTGGGTTCCTCCATATTGAGCTATTACATACTCTGCTAAAGAAGGCAACTTATCAAAATACACATAACACTTATCTATACTATTGCCCGCAAAATAAATTAGATTTTGTTCATCATCCCATGTAAGTTCTCCACCATTTTCACATTTAGATAGTGTTGCATTAAAAGTATACCCACTTGTTGGCCAACTACTTTGGGTTACTTGTTTATATTCACCGCTTTCGTATGATGTTTCAAGCATCATCGAAAGCATATTTTCTTCTTTTATAGACTTATGATTATCATCAAAATATTGTTCTTCTTTACTAGAGGTTTTAACTAATAAATGACTAGTAACTACTATTAAGAAAGCTAGTACTACTAATGCTATTTTTCTACATTTTTTCATAAAATCACTCTTTTTCTAGTACTATTTTAATACCATATTTAATATAACATATTTACTTTGCAATTTCAATACTATTTTGGTACCACTTTATAACTATTTTGGTACCACTTTATAACTATACTAAAGTAGCATTAAAATAGTACAATTATGTTAGTAAAAAAGGAGATTAAATAATATGAAAAGTATAGCGTCATGTAATGTTCGTGTTGAAGAAAAATCTTGGGATAAATTAAGAATAATTGCTCGTAATAACAAAAGAAGTATTAATAAAGAAATTGAATATATAATTGATGAAAGAATACGAGAATACGAAGAAAAACACGGGGAAATAGAAATAGACTATGAGGAATTTGAAAACGATAAGAGATAACTCTTATCGTTTTAGTCTATAGCTCTTTTTCTAGTTATATCTATGAATAGTTCAGGAGATTCATCCATAGGCACGGAATATATCATTTTAAATAAACTAACTAAAGTATCAAATTCTATCTTAGATCTTTGTTTTAAGAATTCTGCAAAGCCATCATAGTCTAAGTTATTGATAAAACTATAATACTCCTCAGTATCTTCCTCTGTTATAATAATTGGGGCACAAGAAGATTTAAGTAAGTTACTAGCTAAAATAATCTTAGCACTTCTTTTGTTACCATCCTCAAAAGGATGGATTCTCATAAAATTAATATGAAACATTGCTTCTCTTAAGAAAGGATCTAAATCAGTCCATACATTATAATAGTTATCTAATAATGAATATATGTGGGAATATATCTGATAAGGCATCGAAGGCAAAAAGGTAGTATAATTACCAGGGTAAATATTAATCTTTCTAAAGCCTTCGATGCCTTTTTCATAATTAACTATGTTACCTACGCTTTTAATGATGCCTACATCTAATAAATTGTTAGATGTAAATATTTCATTAAAAGCTTGTAGCATTAAATCAACAAAGATAGTTCTTTCTTCTTTAGTCTTTATACCTTCGATTTCTGTATTACTATAGATAAATCTTTCCATATAAAATCTTTTATAAGCCTCATAAAACTCTATATAATCTTTATTTATCTTATCAAATATATTTTTATACATAATAGGGTCTCCTTTTATAAGAGATATTCTATCAGGAAAAGAAGAAAATTGCAACAAAAAAAGCTTACATGAAATAAGCTTTTTGATAATGTCTGACATAACCCAAATCAGCACTATCCAGAAAGGAGGTGATACAATAACACCAAAAGTGTTTATCACCATACGAAATCTCTTTCGTACATATAGATAATACCACATTTTAACACAAAATACAAGTTTTTTAGTTAAATTTTACTATTTAAAGTTTTTTCTAGTATTTTCTTAACATCTCTTTCATTAAATGGTTTTAAAAGTATATCTATTATTGGGTATTTAAAAGCTTTATCTATAGAGTCTTTATCATCTACACCTGTAATAATTGAAATAGGAATACTTTTAAACAAATCATTTGTTTTATAATAATTTAATACTTCAAAGCCATCTACATTAGGCATATTTAAATCTAGTAAAACAGCATTAATATTTTGTCTTTTGGCATCGTCGCTTAATATATCAATAGCTTCCCTGCCATCTGTTGCACTTATTACTTCAAAGGAATCATCAAATATTTTAAGAATAAAGTTTCTAATTAAATTAGAATCATCTACGACAAGAATTGCTTTATCATGAATAGTTTTTTCTTTATAAGATGAATCATCTATGATGCCTACGCCCATATATTTCTTGACAAGGTTTACTACACGATTGGCCTCAAGCATAAGTTCATTAAAGTGTTCAGTAACATAATACATGTCATTAGCCTTACTTTTAAGTTCATGGTCATATGCTAGTTCCCCGAGTTTTTCAAAGCCAAAGTATCTAGCATCACTTTTAAGTGAATGAACAAGTATGGCATAATTTGCCATATCTCCTATTTCCTTACAAGATTTTATTTTATCTAATTTGCTAGGTACTTCTTGTAAAAAAGTTTCTAAGGTTGCATCATATGTTTCCATATCCCCAAATAATTCAAGAGCTTTTTTAATATTAGCGCCATTACTAGTTAAAATAGTTACATCTTTCATATATTTATTCCTCCTTATTTAAATATTCATTTACTACCCTATTTAATTCATCTTTATTGATAGGTTTAGCTAGATAATCATTAAAGCCATCTTCTAGATATTTTTCCCTCATGCCTGTTAGAGCATTGGCTGTTAGGGCTATAATTGGAATATCAAACTCTGGTATTTCAACTTTTATCTTTTGTAATGTTTCTACCCCACTCATTCTTGGCATCATATCATCCATTAATATTAAATCATATTTCTTGCCACTTTTCAAGTTATCAATACAAATAAATCCACTTTCAACACATTCAACATCAACACCATAAGTTTGTAATAATCTCTCTGCAACTTTAAGATTTATTTTGTTATCATCAACCACTAAGACAGTTTTATTAGCTACTTCAATCTTTTCATGTGTTGCATCAATTGCTTCAACTTTTATGCTTGGATTTTTAACTATTCTTTGGTCAATTGATACCGTAAACTTAGAGCCTTTACCAAAGACACTTTGCACAACTATTTTGCCATGCATCATATCAACTAACTTTTTAGTTATGGCAAGTCCTAAGCCTGTACCTTCAATAGTTATATTATCTTCTAAATCTAGTCTTTCAAACTTTTTAAATAACTTATCTATGTTTTCTTTCTTTATACCAATTCCAGTATCTTCAACAGAAATAATTAATCTACATACATTATTTTTAACAACTGAATTAATACTAAAAGTAATACTTCCTTCTTTAGTATATTTAACAGCATTAGTTAAAATATTTACACAAATTTGTTTTAATCTTGAAGAATCTCCATATAACACCTGTGGAATAGTTTCATCAATTTTTGTAATTAATTCTATTGGTTTATCCCCAAGTCTTCCTCTAGTTAAAGCAATAAGTTCTGTTGTAACTTTTTTAAAGTCATATTCTGTATTAACTATTTCTAACTTACCAGCTTCAATCTTCGATATATCCAAAATACCATTAACAATTTCCAGCAAATTATCTGAAGCCATAACTATATCATTAACTTCTTCTTTCGCACTATCTGGTAAATTCTTATCATCAAGTAACATATTACTAAAACCAACTATTGCATTAAGTGGTGTTCTTATTTCATGAGACATACTTGATAAAAACTCTGTCTTAGCTAAGTTTGCTTTTTCAGCTTGTGTCTTAGCTTCATTTAACTGATTAATCAATTTAACATCAGGGTTTTCAATTGTAAAATACATTATTATAACAACTAATGAAAGTAAATAATTTATTAAAAATGCTGAAGGAAACATACTTTGAATAATAAAATTTGAAAACATTAAAACACAAAAAATATATAACGGTCTTAATTTGTTTCCTTCAATATTTTTATGATATCTTATGGCAATGTAAATCGAATATAAGATAAGTATAAAACAAACACCATATGTAATAAAAACTGAAAGCCCATTTGGAACAATTACATCACCATCCAATTTAAATTCAACTGGCAAAATTAATATAAAGGGAACAACAAAAATTAAAAATAATGCAAAAGTATAAAAAGTATTCATCATTTTACTTCTATAATCTTCGCTGGAAGGCAAACTAATACATTTAATATAATACGCAAAAAGCAAAAGCCATAAAACAAAATAAACAAACACCAACTTTGAGCATAAAGAATACCATAAACTATTTATATCTACCCCAACTCTAAATAAAATACACGTTGTAATATCCATTGATAACCCAAATATTGTTAGAAATAATAAATATTTGTATATTTTAGTTTCAATATTATTTACTCTTTCTTTAGATAAAAAATTATATGTAAATAATATTATGATAATTAATGCACTTATTGAGAAATATAATCCCATAACTACCACTTCCTACTCTTATTTAATGATACCATAAATATTTACTTTTTTCAAGCAAAAGAAAAGCCACTTTTAAGTAGCTTATCTAGCTCTAGTTCTAACTAAACTATTGTTTTCAATTCTTTCTTTATCTTTAGCTTCCATTGCTTTTGGGTCAAGCTTACCATTATCAGTTCTTGGTAATGCTTGTTCATAATATTCAATATATCCAGGAAGTGCACTAGTGCCTAATGTTTTTTGAATTAACACAAACATTTTGTTTTCTAGCACTTTTCTATCACAGTTAAAATCATTTAAACTTACATGATAACTTGGTAAAAATTGTTCTTTATCATCAACAATTGATGTAACTATTACTTCTCTGATTTCTGGTATTTGTAAAAGTATTTGTTCAATTTGTTCTGGATAAATATTATCTACACCGGAAACAAAGTTTCTTTTAACACGACCAACAAATTCATATTCGCCATTCGCATGTTTAACAGCAACATCTTTTGTATTATACCATTTAACACCATTTTCATCGTAAACAAATACAGCGTTAGTTTCTGTTTCATTTTCATGATACCTAAGCATCATTCCAGGACCGTTTACAAGTAAAACTCCTGGAGTTTCTAATGGTAAATCTTCAAATGTTTTTGGGTCAGCAATTTTTGAATTAACAAATGGAATTGGATAACCAACTGTACCAGGAGTATTTTTTCCTCCCATACATACATGGGTTGGAGCCCACATTTCTGTTAAACCTAAGCCGTTTCCAATTGGAGTAATACAACCAGCATATTCTAAGGCTTTATTTGCTTCTATTAATTTTTGAGGTTTAAACATTTCCCCACCAGATAGTGGTTGAATTAAGTTTTCCAAAGTCCATGGTTTTAAATTAGGATCTTGAGCTAATATCTCCCAATGAACTGGTCCCCCCATTGCTCCATTAGCATGAGTTCTAACAAGTTCACTATAAAAATCTTTTGGTAAAGCTTTTAATGTTAAAGCATATTCCAAATTTTTACATAAAGCATAATGAAGAACTAGTCTACCAAAACACATATGTCCAAATGGAATATTACCTAAATGAACCATTCCAGGCTCTAATACTAATACATAATCTAGTGCTTTTACAACACTATTTAAAGCACCCCCATCTAAATCTACACCTTTATGAGTTCCACTTGATCCACCAGTAAACATAATATCTGTTGTAGTTCCACTAATATGTTCAGGATATTCCACATCAATATAATCTTTACCATCTGCAACAATACTCATCAAATTATTCCCTTTTTTAAGTATTTTATTTCCAGCCATAAGTTGTTTAGCATTATAAAGAAACTTTAAACCATTTTTATCTAAAGATTCTAATGGAGAATAAAGAATTGGAGTTATATTTAAACTCTTTGCAGGATTTTTAAAATTTCCATACATCATATCTACAGAAATAATAAATTCTGGCTTTGTCATTTCTATATCTCTTTGCATTTTATATTCATTATTAAGAGGACTTAACCCGATTACTTGAGCTTCAAGTTTTTTTAAAGCATAAAGTAAATATACAGATTCTGGTGTATTTACTACAACCACTCCAACTCTAGTACCTTTTCTTATACCTCTTTTATATAGTGCACGAGCAAATTCATCAATTCTTTCATGCAATTCTTCATAAGAAATTCTTCTAGTGTCAAATGATAATGCTATATCATTCATATGATTTTTGTTTCTCTCAAGTAGAAAGTCATACTCATTGCCAACTGGTAAAGTATCTTCTTTCATTTCTTTCGTATAATAGTCATAAAATTTTTCCATATTTCCTTCACCTAGTCATGATTATACAAGACTTAGCAATGTTTTACAACACTTTCATTGACATTTAGTATCAAATTTGGTACAATATTAGTGGTGAAGCGAAAATGGACTATGATAAAAACTATATTGAAGTTGCTTATAATCCTGAAGAATTAAATGAGATATTCATTAAAGAATTTATAAGTTTTAGAAAAGAAAATAACTTAACACAAGACTTATTTTCCAAATATTCTGGTGTTTCAAGAGAAAAAATAGCTAGAATAGAATGCGGAGCTTCATCTCCATCAATTCTAAGTTTATTAAAAATTCTTGGACCAATCGGATATACTATTAAAATAGAAAAAGTAAAGAACAAATAACTTACGTTCTTTACTTTTTAAATTATTTTATTTGTTAATCGAAACATAAACTAAAACGTTTTCTCTTTCACCCATTTTATTTATAACTCTGGACTTCAAAGTTGTTTCATAAACCATTCCTGCTTTTTCCATAACTCTTCCACTAGCTTTATTTGAAGCAAAATGTTCAGCAGTTACAACTGGAAAACCTTCCTCATGTAAATATTCAATTACTCTTCTTAATGCTTCAGACGCATAACCTTTTCCCCAATATTTAGAACCATAACAATAACCAACTTCAGCAGTCATATATTGAATATTTTTAGATATAACATCAATCATACCAATTATTTCATTTGTTTCTTTAAGTGTTACAAGCCATCTATAAGAGTATTCATTATTATAATCTTCTACCCAGTATTTTGTTAATTTCTTGGTTTCTTCAGGGCTTTTATGAGCATTCCAAGTTACAAACTTTGCAACATTTTCATCACTTGTCCAACAATTATATATTGCTTCATAATCAGACATTTCTATTTTTCTTAAAATAAGTCTTTCTGTTTCTAGTTTTATTGTATTTTTATTCACAATACCACTTTCTTTCTTAAATATAACATGTATTTTTATGAAGTTCAATTAATACAATATTATCTTTTTTAACTTTAGAAATCAAATTATTACAATCACATTCCTCAAAATTTAGTAGTTGAAGTAATTCATATTATTTTACTGATTTCTTTTCTTTTTTTCCATTTTCAAAAATATAATATGGCAACTTACCTATTACTCTTATATTTTTACCATCAAAGAAAATGGTATCTTCTTCTGGAATTGCTATTATCTTTTCATTATTACTAGTATATTCAGTAATAAAATTAGTATATTTTCCAGTTAGCTTTTTATTTTCTTCTTCAGATAGTCTAGATTTATAGTTAGTATAATGAACAAATACAGAAATGTCATTTAAACAATTAAATCCTTTTGTATCTGTTAAATTAATCTCATTTTTATCCATTATTCCTATAATATCTATACTTTTTCCAAAGATAACTGACCCTGCAGAACTACCATATACCACTCCATCATTTAATATGTAATTCTTTAATTTATCATAGATTTTTGTTTTCTTAATACCATTTAATAATTTATAAGTATTTCCTCCCCCAATATATATTAATGAATAATCATCTAAATTCTTTTCTTTTAATTCTTCAAATGACCTTACCATTTCTATACTCGGAATATCTATACTTGATATTTCTTCTTTAATCCATTCGTAACAACTATCATATGGATGATTCTCTTCATCCATAGCAAGTGGTATATATAATACCGGTTTATTATGATTTATTATTTTATTTATTTCTTTGTATGTTAGTAATGTTTGTTTACCACAACCACCACCATTTAAAAATAATTTCATTTTTTACTCCTTTAAATATTTCTATAATTTCTTTAGTAGACGCCTAACATAAGTATTAGTTTTTTCAATACTATCATCTACTATTTCACCATAATTTGAATTGCTTTCTTTTATAGCTTGATATATACTATCAAAGCTATTAAAATGAAGATTTTGAATATGTTGGACTGCTTCATTGGTTGCTATTTCTCTATTTAGTTGAATAAAATATGGAAATACATTGTCTCTATATCTTACCATAGCATCAAATAATTTACCAACATCTTCATGTTGAAAATAATATTCATTTTTAAATAATTCTTGTATTTTAGGACTAGCATTGGGATATAATACTAATCTCCTTGTAAATATAAAAGCATCATAATAGTTAATTCTCTTATATAACTCTATATTATCCTTAACATTGTCTAATGTTAGAGTTGGATCAAATGTAATCAATCCTGGATTAATTCTTATTTTATGTTTAGCCAACTCATCTACTACAAAGTCTATATCTTTTGTGGTAATGCCTTTATCAAATAGTTCTAAAGATTTATTGTTATATGATTCTAATCCAACATACATATATTTAATTCCAGCTTGAGAACATAAACCTAAATAATTATTTCTCGCTAACCACATAACTGTTTTTGCTCTTGCGTTAGCATGCAAATTAATTTTTATATTTCTATCTATTAATATCTTAAATAATTCTAACGCACGTTCTACACCTGCTCTATCTCCAAAAAAGTCTTCATCAGTAAATGATAATCTATCGATACCATATTTATCAATTAGTTTCTCTATTTCATCTGCTACATATCCTGGACTTTTATATCTGAATTTAGGTTGATTCCCAACTTTTTGATATTCTTTCAGATAACAAAATGAACAATTTGCATACCCACATCCACGAGCTGAACTTAAACTATATGCATACCCCTTTTTTTCTATGAAATCTGTATATATTCTTTTAGGATGATGAAGAGTATTTAAATCAACACATCTTACCGTATTTGAGACAATATTTCCGTTAATATCATGATAGTATAAATTTACAACATCTTTAATATTCTTATTATTTTTAATACAATCAATTAATTGAGGAAATGATTCATCCCCATCACCAACCATTACATAATCAATAGCAGGGCAACTATTTAATATGTGTTTAACTGCAATAGTTGCATAAGGCCCCCCTACATATATCTTGACATTGGGTTTTATTTTTTTTAACCATGTAATAACACCAAACAAATCGCTTTCCGTAGATTCATATATACTAAATCCATATAAAAGACAATCTGTATCTTTTAAAACATCTATTAGTTGTTCTTTTGTATAGCCTAATATCAATCCATCTTTTACATCTACAGAAAAACCTTTTGCTTCTGCTTCTGCAGCTAACTGCTCAAAAGCCATAGGCTCAACACAATATGTATCTAAAAAGCAATTATTGTACAGGTATTTCGCATCTGATGTATCCAAGAATGAATATTCTTTACCATCATATCCACCAGATTTTTGATTAACAGCATAACCTATTAACATCGAATCATATTTTGCCATGCTATTTCACCTTTTTCTTACTCTTAAAGAACATTGTAGGCAAGTAACCATCATGTACAGATTCAAATTTTTCTTCACTTAATGTAATATTTTCTAATTTATGCATAAGCATTGGATTATCTACAAAGCAATATGGATCTCTTTTATTTAAATTTCCATTCCATAAATATCTTCTATCCACTACTCCGCCTTTACACATTGAAACATATTTACAATTCCTACATTCTTCAGGAATAACATTTTCAACAATACGATCAAGTTTATTATCTTTTAATTTTTTTATTTCGTTTAAATCTACATCATCTTTCAAATTACCGACAATGAAATTATCTTGAATAAGATATGTTGATGGAGTAATATCACCATTAGGTAATATTCTAAGACTATTTACACCCGATGGATCACTATTCTCTTTTTCCAATATGATTGCAGATAATAAAGCATCATCTATAGCTAATATTCCATAATTATCATTTGCCCATTTTAAGAAATCTGCTAATCTTTCTTTTGAAAGCATAAATTGCTTAGAAAAATTATCTATTCCATTAGTTGGCCTATAAATATTCATTCTAAGCATCGCACCATATTTTTCAGCAATATCAAATATCCCTTCCATATTTTCTTTCGTAACAACCAAATCACTTCCTAATGATACTATTGTTAATCTTTTGTTATATTCTTGACATAATTTTAACATGTCCATTGCCCAGCTGTATGCTTTTCTTTGGCCTCTAAAATTATTGTGTTCATCTTCTTTTGCATAGTCCAAAGATACATCTACTTCATCTATTGCTTTTAAAAATATATTTCTTTTTCTTTCATCACGTTTAACTACCTCACTAATGTATCCATTCGTAGTTACAGATTGAACTATATGAGGATAATTAGTTCTTATATAATCAATAAGACCCCACCAATCATTTGATATAGAATTTTCTCCTGTTCCATAATTAATGCTTTCTATCAAATCAGCATTTTTATCTATGAAACTATACCAATATTTAGGGTCTATATCCTTTCGTTCATTCCTTTTACTACGACTATAACAAAATTTACAGTTCATATTGCAAGATGAAACTACACCCCAACCAACAATCCATTTTTTCATTTATATTCCTCCTTACATTTAATTAATACTTTTATATTATCTTGAGATTTATCATTAAGTGATTTAAATGCCTCTTCTATATTATCTAAATTATATACACCAGTGATAAGTGCTCTCAAAATATCTTTATTATCTTTTATAATATTTATTTCTTCCTTAAAATCACTTTGAGGATGTGGGAAAGAAGGCCAAATACATAAGTTTTTAAAATGCCATTTATTCATTTCCAATTCGATTTTTGTCTCTTTACTTATACCATTGAATGTTATATTTGAATAGTTATCTACTTCTTGCAATACTTTAGGAATAGTATTATATGGGCTAGTAATTATTACTTTATTACTCCCACTAAGAGCATCTTTTAGATTATTAAAATCATAATACTTTGCATTAATCTTATTGACAAATTCTTCTTTACTACGCAAATTTCTTCTTCCTACTACTCTTACTTCCGCATTATATTTATATAATATTAGAAATGTTGCAAGCAATCCTATTGTTCCATTACCAACTACTGTATAAATGCTATCATTTGTGGGAATAGTATGTTTAATCAAACTATTAGCTACATATAATGGTTCTATTAGTGTATAAACCATATCTGCTTCATTCTCTTCAATTTTAATTATTGAATTAGTATCAACAAATACTTTTTCTGAAAAGCCATTTATATTTATACGCTTCCAGTTATTACATTTTTCTGGATGATTATTATTACAATTAACACATTTTCCACATGCATAAGTAGTTCTAATAGTTACTAAGTCATTATTTGCTTTTCCAATTATTTCATGCCCCCATTCTTCCACATTATCCATTCCAATATACTTTTGATAATCGGTCCCGCAAATACCACAATATAAAACACTTACTGCTGTCCTATTTTTATCATCTTGGTATGTTTCTGCAACTATTTTATTATTTACTTTCTTATATCCTTTTATCATTTTTCTAACACCTGCTCTGAAGATCCACCAATCATATTACTATTAATATTTAATTTTACTATCGGACAAAGCGGAACTGATGCACCAAATGTTTCATCATTACATCTAGGGTCTTTATCAAACCAATCATTATTACATAATTTTGCGTAACCTCTGCATCCACCATGACAGTATTTAACATTCTTACACAATAAACATTTTTCTGGGTATTCTCCATATTTCTTATATAGTTCATTTTTTTTAAATTTATCATTTATTTCTTTTAATGTATTTTTATAAATATTACCAATCGGCTCAGATTCATTACTAAAGAATACACATGGATATACATCACCATTGCTTCTAATTAATAAGAAGTCCGTATATTCCGTAATTTTATAGCAGCCTCTTCCTCTACCACCTAAACTTAATACTTGCTCTGGATCCTCTTCGCTATATAAAAAACCTTTTTCCATTACTACTTTAGTGTAAAAATTATTCTTTCTAACTAATTCTCTTACTTCATCACAGTATTTTCTCCAATCTTTAGAATTAATGGTATTATCTTTCTGTGTTATTGCATATCCCAAAGGCGAACCTAAAAATATGGAATATACATCTATTTTCATTTCATTGAATATCTCCAATAAATTTAAAATATCTTCACGGTTATCTTTCCAAGCTACACTATTAACTCTTGTATACATTCCCTTATCTTTAGCATACTTTACTGTTTCTAATGCCTTTTTAAACGTCCCTTTTACACCTCTTACTTTATCATGATACTCTTCATTTCCGTCTAAGCTTATCATAATACTTCTTAGACCATGGTTATACATACTATCCAATCTTTTTTTAGTTAAAAGAGTCCCATTGGTGATTAATCTTACATTTAATTTTTTTGATACAGCATATTCTATTATTTCTTCTAAATCTGCTCTTAAGGTTGGTTCCCCTCCTGTTAAATGCAAATCTTGTAACCCATATTGAATTGCTTCATCAATTATTTCTTTAATTCTTGGAAGTGGAATTTCATCAATATAGCTTCCTGCTTTAACACTACAAAACTTACATTTTAAATTACACTTATTTGTTACATATAAATCTATTTCTTCTAATTTCATATTTTACTCCTCACTAATACTTTATTTTTTATAACTATATCCTTTATGATGTCTACAGGCACCCCATATCTGTCAAAAAGAATTTCTATCTCTTCATTAGTTATATATTCTTTATATTTTAATTCTTTTACTATTTTTATTAAATTATTTTTAATAGTATTTTCATATAAATTATATTCATTATAAATTTCATTCATTATGAACTCTCTTTTTGATTCTAAGATTGAATTAGTTTTCTTGTACATATCAATTATGTTATTAACAAGAAACATATACGAATCAAATGTTATTCCCAATTGATTGGTAAGATTAATTGTTCTTCTTAAAATTTTTCTTAAAACATACCCCCTTCCCTTATTTGATGGCACTGTAGATATTTCGTCTCCAATAATAAAACATGCACAACGCAAATGATCTGCAATTATTCTACATTTTTTAATATTATTTATATCTGATAACTCATTTATATCATCTACTTGCGATTTAACCATATTAACTATGATATTCATTTTATCTGTCTCATATATGGTATTTACGCCTTGTATTAGTGCTGCCAGTCTTTCTACACCAGCTCCCATATCTACACATGGGGAAAAAGATCTTTCTAACCTTTTATTTTTAAAATTATAATCAAAAAATACCACATCCCATAATTCGACATATTTACCGCAATTACATGTTACAGTACATTCATGGGAACATTTTTCTTTTCCTGTATCATAAAATATTCTTGTGTTTGGTCCGCATATTTTTTCATATGAATATGGTCCTTTCCAATTATTTATAGTAGAACACAAATGATTTTCTTTTATTCCAATATTTTTCCATGAGGTTAACGTATCTATATCCTTATCATGCATATCATTACCTTCAAAATATGTCATATATAATTTTTCTTGAGGAATTTTGAGAATTTCAGTTAAAAATTTCCAAACATCAGAAAAAACATCTTGTTTATTATAATCACCAATAACCCATAATCCGAACAATTCGAAAAAAGTTAAAAATGAATCATCTCCCACTCTATTAATGGCTCCTGTCCTAACAACATTTTGAACATTTGCTAGTTTATTACCCTCAGTATGTTTTTCTATGCCAGTTAGATATGGAATTAATGGATGCATGCCTGCAGGAGTGAATAACACAGAATTATCACTGCTCGGAACTAAAGAAGCTCCTTTTATCTTCACATAATCACAGTTATTAGTAAAATAATCAAAAAACATTTGTTGTAATTCATCTATTTTAAAGTATTCCATAATATGTATTCCTTTCAGTGTTTAAATTCTTTAATCTTTTTTCTTGCTAAACTAGTATGTGCCTTATCTATCCAATCTTCTCTAGGCCCATATGATAAAACATCCGTTACAATTCTAACTCTATCTTTATTCTTAAGCACATAATCCACTGGAACACACTCATCATTAACAAATGCACATACCATAGTATTTCCTATATCAGTATGAATTTTATATGCAAAATCAATCGGCGTAGAACCTTTTGGCAATTCTATTATATCACCTTTTGGTGTATAAACATAGACTTTATCAGAAAATAATTCTTGTTTAACCCTAGTTACAAATTCTTGATTATCCCCAAACATTGAATTAATTTCTACTAATGATCTAAAAAACTGATATTTACTCTTTAAATCATCTTGCATTCTATCTCTGACATTTCCTTTTTTAATATCCCAGTAAGCTGTAAGACCAAAAGAATCTACTTTATCCATATCAAAAGTTCTTATTTGTGTTTGTACCAATCTATCTTCTGGACCAAACACAGTTGTATGTAAACTTTGATACATATTTGTCTTTGGATTACAAATAAAATCTTTAAATTTATCATTTATTGGATGATACCTACTATGAATTAGACCTAAAACTTTATAACATTCATCAACTTCTTCTACCATAATTTTTAAGGCTAATAAATCATGAATATCGCACAACTTTTGCCCTGCAGCTATTTTTTTATAAATACCATAAATATTTTTAGTTCTAACCTTTATCTCATTAGGTACTTCTTTACTTTCTAATAATTCTTTAATTTTTAAAAGCATTTCCTGTAAACAAGCTTTATTATCTTCTTCAATTTTTTCTTTTTGGACTGCTATTCTTTTATAGTTATCAGGCATCAAATATTGAAGTGATAAATCTTCTAACTCAGATTTTATTCTATAAGCCCCTATATAATAAGCCAAAGGAACAAATATATCCATAGTTTCTAAGGAATTTTCTTTTTGTTTAAATTCTGATTTAAAACTTAATGTCCTCATATTATGAAGTCTATCAGCAAGCTTAATGATAATAATTCTTACATCTTCGGTTATACCAGTAATTATTTTTCTTGTATTAGCATTATTTTGATCTTGCTTAGAAGAAAAATTCATTTTAGAAATTTTTGTAACTCCATCAACTAATGTTGCAACTGTTTGATTAAAATCATGGGATATATCTTCTTTTGTAACATGAGTATCTTCAAGTGTATCATGAAGAAGTCCAGCACATACTGTATCAATATCTGCATGCATTTCTGCTAAAATGTAAGCAACATTTAATGGATGAATTATATAAGGTTCTCCACTTTGCCTATATTGCCCTTCATGCAAAACTTTTGCATAATCATAAGCTTTTTTCACAACATCAATTTTTGTTGGTTCATATTCACTAACTTTTGCAATTAATGACTCTAACGTAATATTCAAAATTTCACCTCCATATATACAAAAAAACCGGTGTCAAAAACGCACTTGTTTTTAATCGCCGATTTTTTCATTATTTTTTATCATAGAAAAACAGCATGAGCAAAAAACACAGCAATTGTGTTTTTTTATTTTAATATCTAAATAGTGATAATTTTCAATTAAACTCATATGCTCTCCTTCAAATAGATTTAATTAATATTTTACTCTTATTTTTACTAAAGTCAATATATTTTTGCAAAATTTCAGAATATTGTTAATTGAAAAGTTAAATGGAACAGCTAAAAATGTAATGTTCAAC
Source organism: Agathobacter sp. (assembly GCA_963628465.1). GTDB lineage: Bacteria > Bacillota_I > Bacilli_A > RF39 > UBA660 > Onthocola_B. Next base: position 15,610 of record CAVGEW010000042.1, read on the forward strand.
TTAATTT
>CAVGEW010000043.1:0-2338 GCA_963628465.1 Agathobacter sp.
ATATATTTTTTTACGGTGCAACACTTTCGACAAAACCTCTCATAATTCGACACACAAAAAAATAAAACTTTACATTTCTTAACACTTTTAAAGAAGAAAATATGTAAAGTGTTTACATATACTAAGTTTTATCAATTATCTTTTAAAGTAAAGTATCCAGGAGTATCTACTCTTGCCTATTCTTTGTCAGAGTGTTCTTCAGAATACTTAGTACCATTTCCGGCAACTAAATAATATACTCTGGAAAAAATTCCTTTTGCATCATCTGTTGTTATTAGATTAAAACATCCAGCCAGCAAATTGTACACTACTTGTATCAAAACTACTTAAGTCAATTACCTCAGTTTTACATCCATCCAACATTTCAAGAATATTATCAATTTTGCTGGTATTAAAGCTTTTTAAATTAAGTTCTTTTACTTCACTATAGTGAAACATTGCTTTTACTATAGCAAACTTAAACTCTAATACTTAACTTTCACTTATTTCTTCATTAGAATTATTACTTATTTTAATAGTAATAATTCTAACGCTATTAGCAGTATAAATATCACTGCTTTTATTTCTACTTAATAAGTAATAGAAGAGTCACTAGGTAGTATTACAAACATACTTGTTGTATTTTTTGTATATTTATTATTATAGGTTTCATTTGCTCTATTAGAAAAATCTTTAACACTTATATTAGTTACTCTAATTTCATTATCAGATTTAACTACTAGATCTCCACTTATTTGTAATTTAGTACTAAATGCTGAATACACTAGACTTTTTCTTCCTCCATAAAATAACATAGAACATTATTTATCCTACGACCATTTTTATAATATACTTTAATATTTTATATACATTTTTTATAAAATATATTATACTTATAATGTAGAAAAGCGAGGGATAAAATGAGAATAGGTATATTTACAGATGCTTACGAACCTCATATATCTGGGGTTACTACTAGTATAAACATGCTTAAAATAGCTCTTGAAAAAATGCACCATGAGGTTTATATAGTAACGGCTAATTTAGATAGTAAAGGTTTTAAATATGATGAAAAAAATAAAGTTATTTACTTGCCTGGACTTAAAACTGGAATATATCAAACTAAAATAACGGGACTTTATTCAAGTAAAGCTATGGACGTTATTAAGACATGGAATTTGGATGTAATACATTCGCAAACCGAATTTAGTATTGGCTATTTTTCAAGGATTGTAGCTAAAAAGCTTGATATACCTGTTGTGCATACATATCACACTTTATATGAAGATTATGTTCATTATATAACTCATGGTCATTTTGATAATGTAGCTAAAAAGTTAGTAGTTAAATTAACTAAGTATTACTGTGAAAAAAAATGCAATGAACTTATAGTGCCTACGGATAAAATAAAGGGATTATTTATAAAAAAATATGATATTAAAAAAGAAACCCATGTTATACCCACGGGAATTGATATAGATAAGTTTAAAATAAATGGCCAAATGAAGAAAGAAATAACTAAAATAAAGGAGAAATATAAAATAAAAAATACAGACTTTGTAATTGGGGCCGTTGGAAGAATAGCAATTGAAAAAAGTTTTGATAAGCTTTTATATAATGTTAAGGATTTAGTTAAGGGCAACCCTAATATTAAAGTTATGTTAGTGGGTGGTGGCCCAGATTTAGATACTTTAAAGGCTTTAGTTCATGAACTTAAACTAGATAAACATGTAATATTTACAGATAAAGTTGATTACTCTATTGTGCCTGTTTACTTTAATACATTTGATGTTGTGGTATCTTTTTCTACCACTGAAACGCAAGGGCTTACCATAATTGAAGGACTAGCCGCATCAAAGCCTACAATATGTATTAATGACGAATCATTCAGGGCTATGATTGAACATGACTATAACGGGTACTTATTTAATAATGATAATGAATTTCAAGAGTATATTTATAAACTTATAAATAATAAGAACTTATACAAAGAAATGGCTCTTAATGCTCGAAATAGTACTTATAAATATTCAAAAGAAGTATTCGCATCAGAAATATTAAAGATTTATCATAAAGCCATTAGTGAGTATGACAGCAAGATTAGTTAGAAAATTAAGCAATTAATTTTTAAACATTTTTTAAATAGAAAGTATGAAATATTACTTTCTTTTTTGTTTTGCTAACAGTTTTTATGCAAGAAAATTATATAAAATTTGTTCACTTGACACTTTTTTGCATATTTTTATATCACATTGGTAATAAAGTTGATAAAAATCGTGACTTGTTATATTCCGTAAATAAGCCAAAAAAATTGCAAACTTTACACAATTTGACACACTTGACACTTGAAAATTTTAAA
>CAVGEW010000044.1:0-19831 GCA_963628465.1 Agathobacter sp.
ATATTCAATTTCCCCTGCTTCATTAGTAAGTTCACTAAATTTAGCATTTTGTCTTTTTAATTTAAATATTTCATTATTTAATGAATCTATTTCTTCAATTAACATGTCTTCTTTTTTAACATTTCTACGATATCTTACATATACTCGGATAGATCTTATTATTAAGAATATAATAATTCCAAAAATAGCAAGTAAGAATATGATAGACACTATCATAATTATTAAGCCTACACCCGTTAAATCGTTTTTATAATCACTTATAACAGTAATATAGTTTACAATGTTAAACATTTGAAATAAACCTTGACCTAACCCCTTAAATATTTGGATAAAACCTTCAAATAAAGGTTCCATAAACTTTGTAAAAAACTCACCATATACATTCATATTTAATCCTCCTTATTCTTTACAATTAGCTTTATATTCATTTTAGCAAAACTTGCTTCATTATTTTGATTATTTTTAACAAACTCTTTAGATACCAAAAGCTCCATATCATTTACTAAGCTGGTTGGTTCTACCTCTAAATCATTATCAAATTCAAAGACAAAATTCATACCTATATCTTTATAACTATTTATAATATTTTGATAAGCAATTTCTTCATTGTAAGGAACTAGTATTTTAACAAACTCTTTTATATAAGGATTATCAAAGAATTTTATTAAACTAGCTTTCTTCATATCTTTATTTATTCTTACTAAGTACTTATCCATTTCCATATTACTTATTAATTCTTTAAGCAAATGAACTTCAAGCAAATCATAAGAAATATCATTAATCTTACTTTCATACTTTTTAAGTACGCCCTTAACAAGATTTTCATCAAATTCATTTAAACCTGGGACTTCATAGCTAAATAATACTTCAAAATAAACAGGCTTATTACTTATCATCTTATAAGTATTTCGATAGTTATCACTTTCTAAATAATCAAGTATCTTTCTATCTTCCTGTGCATTTTTCTTTATTTCATCAAATAAATCATTAATAAAGTACTTATTATCTTTTACTTGTAATATTTTAGTTTTTCTTAAATAACTAAGTAAATACTTAAATTTACTTTTAGTATCTTGAATATCGCCATCTACCACATTACTAGCAAAATCTACATAACAAGCACTACATATTATTACAGATAATAAAAACACTTCATTTTTCCAATTACTTAAAAGACTTTCCTTATCATGTTCCTTACAATACTTAATAATAGATTTTAGAACATAGTTTATATTATCATTAGAGTACTCAATAGGATTACTACGATGAATATTATTTTGAAAATAATAATTTTCAGCATAAATTTCAATTACATCTTTAACAAAGTTGCTAAATTCTTTTTTATTTTGCCACATCTTATTATTTTCTATAGAAATTAATGATTCTAGTATCTTTGCATAAGAAAGAATATCTTTCTCTTTCTTTGTTATATACTTATTTATAACACTTGAGCTCACAATCAGCCTCACCTAACCTTATTCTTTATAAATTATACCAAATAAAAATTAACATTGCAATATAGCTTTTAGAAAAAAATACTTATTTTTATAAAAATGTGAATTTTTAGGGCAAAAAACATAAGTATTATTTGACAAACATTAAATATATTGTTAAAATTAATAAGTAAACGAAAAGGAGTGAGAAAAATGGCTACGAAAGTAACTACAAAAAAACCTTTAACTGGTAATAGAAGATCACATGCTTTAAATGCTACTAAAATGAAACAAAAACCAAATTTACAAAAGAAAACAATTAATGGTGAAAAAGTAATCATTAGTGCTAGAGAAGCTAGAACTTTAAATAAAAAAGCTGCATAATTTAAGTATTATGTAGTTTTTTTTGCATATAATATAATTAGCAAGGACGAAGAAAGTCTTTGCTAGTATAAATCAGGCGAGATTGTTTATCTCGCCTCTTTTTTTTCAAAAGTAATATCACTTATAACTAATGATACTAACCCACATAAGTTAAGTAGGATTTTATCTTCGTAGTTATAGGTCATTAGAATTTTAGCACAGTAGCTTTCACTTAGTGATTGAGCAACAACTTTGCCTTCGATAATTTCATAACCGTAGTGGACAAAATCAAAGTAAGAATTAATGAAATCAAAAAGATTTTCTTTATGACCTAGGGATGCAATAAATGATAAAGCATCGGCTTTTGAAATGTTCATATCAATAACACAAACTTTCATTACAATACCTCCTTAAAGACTGTATTATAATGATTAGTTAAACCTCTAGCAACACTTTCGACAAAACCTCTCATAATACGACATAGGTATTTTGGATTTTGCGTAAAGTTGTGTAAAGTAAAGGTTAGAAACCTCGACCTCCACCACCGCCGCCACCAAAGCCGCCACCAGATGAAAATCCTCCACCATGGCCTCCAAATGAGCCACTTGATGAACTAGCAATATCTCTGTTTATGGCAGATTGTGCTCTTGTTACAGCATCATTAAATGAAGTACTTAAAACACTAGTTAAATCATAATCACTTATAAATATATAATGATTTGTATAATAAGCATCATTAAGACTTAACTCTTGTATTTTAACATTCATATCTTTTTGAACCTTTTTAGCAAGTCCAAATATTGTAGCATAAACTAAATATCTTTCCCACAAAATTATCTCAGGCAATTCTTTGGTATCAAATGTACCAAAGTCATTTAAAAACTTTTTAAAAGCTTTCCATCTTGTGTAGTGTTCAATACCTTTTTCACTTTTTCTCTTAATAGTGCCTATATATATAATAAAGATGGCTGCTGAAAATATTAAGGTATTAAGTAAAAACATCTTTACATTAAACCTAACGCTAGCAAAGTAAATAATAGAAGATAAAAATAACATATAAAAACCATATCCATATTTACCTTTAGTAGTATCATAAAAGCCTTGGCTTTTACCATCTTCAAGCACTTTACTTTTCCACTTAGTATAACTATCCATAAAACTATTACAAGTTTTCGTTGAAGCTGCATAAGATTTTAGTTTTTTGGTCGTAAACTTATTATCAGAACCAACCTTATTAAAGAGAAAATCTATTAAATAGTTTTCCGCAACATTTAAGTTATCTCTATTCACTAAAGTAAACACATAGTTATTTTTATCTTCTGCAAGTTTTTGCACGGTTATATTTTTCTTATAAATTAGATTCATAATAGATGCACTCATTGCATTTGGAGTTACACTTAAATTAAATAAATAATCTATTACTTCAACATTATAGTCATCTATAAATTCACGGTTATAAACACCTGTAAATTTTGGCTTTCTTTCCTTGTCATACTTTTTATAAACATATATCCATGTTCCAATAAGAATAATGTAATAACCTATTGATAGGCCTTCGAAAATATAAAATAAAGTCTTAGCTTTCTTTCTTAAAGCATTATCTTTTGCAACAATAGCATCTTCAGCTTCGATGATACTCTCTTTAACACTTTCGTTATCCTTTTTAGAAAATAAGTTTTCATCAAACCCAGTTTGCGGAGCAAGAGTTCTAAAGTCTACGGCAGTACCTGAATCAAGTTTTTTAACTTGGCCTAAAACACTTGTATAGGAGCTGCTTATATCTACCTCTTTTGACGTTCCCTCTAAAGGTCCGTGAAACCACCAATGAAAATCATTTTCATTCATTTTAGTTAAATAATTTACTCTAATTTGCAAATCTTTTATATCATCTTCAAAACCAACACCTAAAAAGTTCCAGTAGTACTCAACTGAATCAAGATGGTATATCCCGACATCTTTTAAAGTATAAGTAATTAAAAATGCACTCTTAGCATCACTCGTTGCATAATACATTCTTAAAGTAACACCTGTATAAAAGTTGCTTGATACATATTTAGCCATGTCTCCATTACTAGCATAGTCTGTTTCCTTAAACAAATCAAAATCTTCATTAAATGTAGCAAAAGAAACATCATTTACATGTTTAGCATATATATTTAGATTCTCTATATTACTTGCATTATAAATACTATCTCCACTTTTAAAGTATATATATCTTTCATAACCATTAAATGTTCCATCTAAAACAATTAATTCTTTTACATCCATATCCCCATTTTCTTTTAAGGTTGCATCTATATAATAGTTACTTATATCATAGTCTATAGCATGCACCACTAAGGGTAAACAAAATAACATAATTACTATCCAAAATATTTTTTTCATAAATATTCCTTTCTTTAGAAAAAGACGCTTTCTTGCGCCTCTTAGAATTTCACTTTAACATTTTCTCTTTCTGTTTCATTTGCCTCAAAGAATTTTTCTTCTTTGAACTTAAATAAACCAGCTATAATATTACTTGGCACCATAGATACTTTATTATTATAGATAAGTACAGTATCATTATAAAATTGTCGAGCTGAAGCAATTTTACTTTCTGTTTCTGTAAGTTCTTTTTGAAGTTCTTGGAAATTAGTATTTGCCTTTAAATCAGGATAACTTTCTGATAAAGCAAATAACTTTGATATAGCTTTAGTAAGTTCACCATCAGCTTTCATTTGTTCTTCAGGAACTGTTGCCGAAACATAACTATTACGAGCCTTAATTACAGCTTCGAGAGTTTCTGATTCATGTTTAGTATATCCTTTAACAGTTTCAACTAAGTTAGGAATTAAATCAAATCTTCTTTTTAATTGAACGTCTATTTGAGCCCATTGGTCTTTTACTCGATTCTTTAAAACAATCAATTGATTATAAACACTAATAGCCCAAAGAATAAGTAATACAAGAACTACAATTAATATTATCCACCATTTCATACACTAAATCCTCCTTAATTTAATTCTATCACACATTTTAAATAATAGAAATATTATTTTGCATTTTTGTGTGACTTACAAGATAATTAAAAATATTGTTTACATTTCTTTACGCAAAACCTGAAATTGGCATGTCATTTTTTGACAAGTTTTGTCGAAAGTGTTGAAATATAAAAATATATATGTATAATAATTCACTGTTACCCAAAAGTGGTAGTGCCTACTTTCTTATGAAAGAAGAGCAAAATGATAACACTCTTTTAGTAATTATAATCTTATTAATAATAGTTATACTAAAATTAATATAGGAAAAGACACTAGCCATTAGGTGTAGTGTCTTTTCAAAACACAAAATTTGTAGGCACTACCCACTTCTTGGGTAACCTTACATTTACATTATATCCAAATTTTATATAAATATCAATCCTCTTTCTCGAAAATTCACCTTATATTTTTGACAACAAATTTATCATCTTGCAAATCAATCACAATAGTATCATCTACTTTTAATTCATTATCTATGATAGTATGAGCAAGTAGATTTTCAATGTTATTAGTAATATATCTTTTTATAGGTCTAGCACCATATCTTGCATCATAAGCTTCATCAATAATTTTTTCTTTAACTTTTGGAGTAATTTTTACATGGATATAAGAGTTTTTAAGTCTATCGTTTAATTCTTTGATTATTTTATCTACAATTTCGCCGATTACATCCTTTTTAAGAGAGTTAAAAACAATTATTTCATCAATACGATTAATAAGCTCTGGCCTAAATGTATTTTTTAATTCATTCATTACTTTTTCTTTAGAGTTTGGGTCATTATCTAAGATATATTCACTACCTAAGTTACTTGTCATAATAATGATAGTATTTTTAAAGTCTACAAGATGGCCTTGGCTATCTGTAAGACGACCATCATCAAGTATTTGAAGTAATATATTAAAGACATCTTTATGGGCTTTTTCTATTTCATCAAATAAAACAATACTGTAGGGATTTCTTCTTACCGCTTCCGTAAGAACTCCACCTTCATCATAACCAACATATCCAGGAGGAGCTCCGATTAAACGAGATACATTAAAGCTTTCCATATATTCCGAACAGTCAATTCTAATCATGTGTCTTTCATCATCAAATAGTTCATAAGCAAGTGATTTAGCCACCTCAGTTTTACCCACCCCAGTTGGTCCGAGGAAAATAAAAGAACCAATAGGTTTACTTGGGTCTTTAATACCACTTCGAGCTCTAATTATGGCTTCACTAACAAGCTTTAAAGCTTCATCTTGGCCGATAACTCTTTGTTTTAACCTATCAAATAAATGCAGTAATTTATCTTTTTCACTTGAAACTAATTTAGCTACGGGAATATGTGTCCATCTAGAAATAATTTCTGCGATGTTTTCTTCATCTACGATGTCAGACAAAATAGTATTTTTGTTTTCTTCTTGCAAAGTTTTAAGTTCAGTTTCAAGTTTAGGTATTTTACCATGCCTTAACATTGCGCTAGTTTCAAGGTCATAATTATTTTCAGCTTGTTCTAACTCAAAACGAGCCTTTTCAAGTTCTTCCTTCTTCTTATTTATATTTTCTTTATAAGACTTTTCTTCATCCCATCTTTTATGCAACTCTTCTTCCTCAGATTTTAAAGTAACAAGTTTTTCATCTATTTCCTTAGTTCTATTTTTACTTATTTCATCTTTCTCTTTCTTTAAAGCTTGTTTTTCTATTTCTAAACTCATTATTTTTCTAGTTAACTCATCAAGAGAAGATGGCATACTTTCAAGTTGCATCTTTATCGTAGCACATGCTTCATCTACAAGATCTATTGCTTTATCAGGTAAGAATCTATCAACAATATATCTATCTGATAAGGTTGCTGCCGAAATAAGAGCATTATCTTTAATAGTTACACCATGGAATATTTCAAATCTTTCTTTAAGTCCCCTTAAAATAGTGATAGTATCTTCCACTGTAGGTTCACTAACAAGCACTTTTTGAAATCTTCGTTCTAGAGCTCCATCTTTTTCAATATACTTACGATATTCATTTAAAGTAGTTGCCCCGATAACATGAATTTCCCCACGAGCAAGCATTGGTTTAAGCATATTAGATACATCCATCGTACCATCACCACCGGCCCCAACAATCATGTGAATTTCATCAATAAACATAATGATATTACCATCAGAGTCTTTCACTTCTTTTAAGACAGCTTTTAATCTTTCTTCGAATTCACCACGGTATTTAGCTCCTGCGACAAGAGAACCAAGGTCTAATTCCCAAACAGTTTTATTTTTCAAGCTACTTGGAACATCACCTTTAATAATCCTTTGGGCTAGTCCTTCTACAATCGCCGTTTTACCTACCCCAGGTTCACCAATTAAAACGGGATTATTCTTACTCTTTCTAGATAATATTCTCACCACGTTTCTTATTTCGTCATCCCTACCTATAATAGGGTCAACTTTATTATCACGAACATTCCTTGTTATATCGCGACCATATTTTTCTAATACATTTTTTAATTCATCATTATTTTCAAAATTCATAACAATCATCCTTTCACTTAACAAATAAATTATAACACCCAAATTAGCACTTGTCAAGCACAAGTGCTAATTAATAAAATATTTTTAACAACATCTAGGTCCATATATATTTTCACATACATTTTCTTCACAGCAAGTATATTCTGGAGTAAATGTATGACGATAAACATGATGATTTATAATTCTGGTATTACAAGGCATTATATGCGGAACTTCATGGCATATATATCTATGACAAACTCTTTCCTTTGGACATTCATAAATTGGATTTTGCATACAGCAAGATGCTCCTGGCATATCACTTGCTGCTACGAATGAAGAATCTCCCCCAACCTTTGTCTTATCATAACTTTTCTTCATTTCGCTTTCTTCTTTGAAACTTTCATTAAAATAATTCATTTAAAACATTCCTTTCTAATGTATCTTATGAATGTTTTATTTTATTGTCTAGTCAAATTACTTAATTATTTCTATTAAATTAAGACCACTTGCTATAAAAAGCCATATTATATAAGGAATAAGTAAATAGGCAGATACTTTATTATATTTATAAAATTTTATTAACATATAAATAGTTATTATTATAAGAAATATTATCCATAGAAAAGCTAGTATTTTCATATTAAATGTAAAAAATATAAAAGACCACGCTAAATTTACAACTAGATTTAGTTTATATATAGCAATTAAATCATCATCTTTTCTTACTATATAACTAGATATACCTAAGAGTATATAGAGAATGCTCCATACGATAGGAAATACTATTCCAGGAAGTATTCCATCATAAGACTTAGTATCACTACTTGTAAGGAAACCTACAATAGCGCCACCTAGAAGAGGCACTAAAATATAAAACAATAATTTTTTAATATCTATCTTTTTCATATTCTTATTATATAGCTATTTTAAGAAATTATGCTTAAACATCTATATTTTATTTTTGTTTTATGTTATTATATTTCTAGGTCCTCGTAGTTTAGTTGGATAAAACAAGCCCCTCCTAAGGGTTAGAGCGCGAGTTCGACTCTCGCCGAGGACACCATAAAAAAATTAAGCCCGTAAAAACGGGCTTTTTATATAAATAAGGATTCACATTTAATTATGATGGAGTTAATTTTATAATAATTAAACATAAAAAGATTCTTAAAATTAAGTAATTGGTTAGAAAAAGAATTAGAATACACGATTTCAGGCATAGCTGTGCATCATTATTAATTAATCAAGGCGCTTCAATTGCATTAGTATCAAAATATTTAGGACATGCAAACATTTCAATTACTTTAAATACATCTAGAAAAAATGACTGATATATTGAATAAATTATTAAAAAGTGTATTCGGCAAAATAAAAACCCCGAAATATCGGGGATTATTAACTAAATGGTGACCCGTACGGGATTTGAACCCATGTATGTATGCGTGAAAGGCATATGTGTTCGACCGCTTCACCAACGGGCCATTTATAATGGTGGGCTTGGGGGGACTTGAACCTCCGACCTCACGCTTATCAGGCGTGCGCTCTAACCAGCTGAGCTACAAGCCCATCAATAAAACCTTATTCATTGTACACTATTTATTTAGAATTTGCAATAGTTTTTTTAAAGTTTTATTTTAAAATACATCGTTACATCTCAACGACACAATAAAATTATACTATATAATTTACGTCTTGTAAACATAAAAATGCTGTTTTTTGCAAAAAACAGCATCTAAATTGTCTTTATAAAGATTCTCAAACTATTAATAACTGATAATATTGTTACACCCACATCAGCAAAAACGGCAAGCCAAATTGGAGTTATTCCATAAAGAGCAAGTATTATCATTATAGCTTTAAAACTAATAGCAAATATAATATTAGACATAACTATTCTTTTAGTTATATTACCTATCTTAATGGCGCTAGCTACCTTACTTAGGTCATCTTTCATTAAAACAATATCACTAGCTTCAATCGCTTGGTCACTACCTATCGCACCCATGGCAATACCAACATCAGCAAATTTTAGAACTGGAGCATCATTAATACCATCACCCACAAATATTACTTTGCCATCTTTTTGATACTTTTCTAAGACCTTCACTTTATCTTGAGGTAGCAAATTACCATAATACTCACTTATATTTAGCGTTTTTGCTGTGCTTTCTACAACTAATTTATCATCACCAGAAAGCATTACTAATTTACTTATACCAACGTTTCTTAATTTATTTAAACTATCCTTAGCATTTTTCTTTATTTTATCACTAATAACTATATATCCTAGATATTCTTTATTCTTAGCTACATATATTATAGTACCTTTTTTTTCATTAATTGGAACTACTATATTATTTTTTTCTAAGAAAGTTTTACTACCTACATATACACAATTTTTATTAATCTTAGCTTTTATTCCCAAACCACTATACTCTTTTATATCACTTACTTCATTTTTTATGTCCTTGCCATAAGCCTTTTTAATTGATAAAGCTATCGGATGATTAGAATTTTTTTCAGCTAAAGCAGCCAGTTTTAATAATTCATTACCCTTATTATTTGTGCTATGTAACTCAGTTACTTCAAATACTCCTTCAGTGATTGTTCCCGTTTTATCAAAAATAACCGTAGTAACTTTAGTTAAATCATCTAAAGTATTACCTCCCTTTACAAGTATTGTTTCCTTACTACATTTACCAATAGCAGAAAAATAACTTAAAGGGACAGATAAAACTATAGCACAAGGGCAAGATATAACCAGTATCTCTAAAGAGCGATATAACCATATATTTGCATCTTTACCAAGCAAAGAAGGAATAATGAACACTAAAAAAGCTAAAACAACTACGATTGGGGTATAAACTTTAGAAAACCTAGTAATAAATTTTTCAGTCTGAGACTTTTTGTTTTCAGAACTTTCTAGTATTTCAATTATTTTACTAGCTGTACTAGTTTTATAAGTAGAAGTAGCTTTTATTTCTAATACTCCTTCCATGTTAATAGAGCCGCTTATGACATTACTATTTTTAGAGACACCTAAAGGTTTAGCTTCCCCAGTTAAACTTGATGTATCTAGATGACTTTGTCCTTTTAGAACTATGCCATCTAAAGCAATAGCTTCACCTGGTGACACAACAAATACATCACCTACTTTAGCTTTTTGGGTATCTACCATACCAATACCCTTTAAATTTATCTTATCACTTCTTAAATCCATCAAATCTATGATAGCCTTTTTAGAGTTATCTACTGCTAAATCTGATAAATATTCACCAACAGAAAACAAAAGCATTACTAATACAGCTTCAGTAACTTCACCTATATAAAAAGCACCAAGGGTTGCTATAATCATTAGAAAGTTTTCAGCAAATATATTACCCTCTTTTATATTTTTAAAAGCGTTTAAATAACTTTCTATAGCTACTAGAACATAACTTATTATAAGTAATATATTACTTTTTAAAAGTAAGCCTGTTACAAGTAATATGATACTTAAAACTATCTTTATTAAGTCATTATTTATTATTTTATTCATAACTTTATTCCTTCCTTAATATGTTCTAGTCCATACTCTATTATTACTTTAATATGGTTATCTGCGATGCTATAGTAGACAGTTTGCCCACTTTTTCTCATTTTAACTAAATTAGTACTTCTTAAATAACTAAGTTGATGACTAACAGCAGAACTACTTACATCTATTTTACTAGATATATCATTTACACAAGTTTCTCCATTTATAAGTACTTTAAGTATTTTAAGTCTTGTAGTATCACTAAATACTTTAAAGAATTCACTTAATTCATACACTAAATCCATATTTACCTCCTTATATGAATATCTGTTCATATATTCATTATACTATAGTTATGAAAGATATACAATAGAAAAAGAAGTAACTTTACATTACTTCTTGTGTATATACTTAGTTTAACTAATTCTGATGGGAGCTGGCACCTGTTCCTATGCTATAGGGGCCCGCGTAGTCTTTGTTGACAGTCCCATTACTAACCACATACCAAGCCATCGCCGAGCTGTCCGAGGTGTGGGAAATTGTCCATTCACTAATGCCTATATACATCCAGTTAGACATTGAGAAGTAGTATTCAAATACCGGTAGAGTCCATGCACTTGGACTCACTGCACAGCCATAATCACTTACATACATTAGTCCAATTTTTGCATTATATTCTATGGCGTTATCAGTTGTATTTGATGCCACTGTATTAACTATTTCCTCTTGATAGGCCACCCACTTTCCATGTTGCGGTTGCTATTTTACTTGATTATTGAATACTCCTATTATTCTATACAAGTCGTATCAAAACATAAATAATTATTTGGATTTGCCCCTGCATCATTAGTTATTGTTCCATTACGATAATAAATATTATTATTTCCTTGGGTTCCGTTATATTGTTCAATAACCCAATTCGCTAAAGTTGGAGGCAACTTATCAAAATACACATAACATTTATCTGACATATTTCCAGACATAGATACTACTTTCTTCTCGTCATCCCATGAAAGTTCACTACCATTTTCACACTTAGATAATGTTGCATTAAAAACATATCCTTCTGTTGGTCAACTACTTTGGGTAGTCATTTCATACTCACCAGAACCTAAATAAAGATTTAAACTAGTACTATTGATATCATTGTAACTTTCTTCTTCATATAATTACATTCCTCTCATTCCATGTGAGCACAACATCTTATACTAAAATTATGCAAATATAAAAAATAGTTTTATGTTAACTATTACCTCACATAATGATTTTTATTAAAAGATTACAATATATGTAGGTGATAAACATGGAGCATAAAGCAATTGAATTTGACACAGATATATATAATACCAAAGTGAAAAAGTAGCATATAACTTCTCTGTAGAAACTTTTTATAGGATATCTAAAGCATTAGATGTATCAATGGACGAACTTGCTCGTAAAATAAATACAGAAGACTTTAAATAGAGTCTTCTGTATTTATAATTTATTGTGCTATTTTTTCCCATTTAGCTTCGAGTTTTATATTCTTTGTAATAGGTTTACTGAAATCAAATTTCTCGCCATCTAAATACCAACCTAGGAAGGTATATTCACTTGACTGTGGTGCGGCAGGTTCTTCGATTGTTTCTCCTACCCTTACGGTTATTGGCGCAACTCCTGCCCCAATCTTAGCTGCAAATTCTACAGTTACATTTCTAAAATTTATATAGTAGACTAAAGCTCCTATCAAAATGACAACTCCAACTATAATAAATAATATATTTTTCTTTTTCATACATATTTCCTTTCTGCCTCATTTGAGGCTATTTTTAGTTAAAATGTAAATGCTATTTTACATTTTGGCTGAAGTTTATCTTCCTTTTCCCATTTGGATTTCCTCAGTAAGTTCCATAACATGAACTTTTTTTAGTTCATGTTCTAAAATTAATAACTTCTTTAAGTATTTTTCTATTATACCTTTGGTTAAACCTTTCTTTGCTAGGGATAACAAATAATCCTTTATTCTCTCAAGTTCGGTATAAGCCTCTAGAACATCCCCACTCGTAGTATCATCGCTAGCTACCAAAGCATAAATTAATCTAAGTAATTTTTCATATTCACGACTTATTTTGTTTTCCCAGACTTTGTTTAACAAATCTTTATCTAGAATAGTTACTTTTTTAACCCAATTATAGTTATTCTTTGGTGAAAAAGAGTAACTTTCTTTTTCTTCAAAAAGTAAAATATCTTTTTCTTTTTTAGTATTTTTTAATATATAACTAGTCATTTTTATCCTCCATTAAATCTGGCCTTAAAGCTTTAGTTTTCTCGATTTGGGCTTGTTTTCGATATTCGTAAATCAACTTATGATTACCAGAAGTTAAGACATCAGGAACTTTTAAACCACGATACTCTGCGGGTTTTGTATAGGTTGGGTAATCAAGTAAGTTATTATTAAACGATTCATCATCTAAGCTATCCTTGGTAATAACCCCTGGCAAAAGTCTGGCAACAGAATCAGTAATAGCCATTGCTGGTACTTCACCACCAGTTAAAATATAATCCCCAATGGAAATAATCTCATGTACTCTTGTTTTAATACGCTCATCAAAGCCTTCATAATGGCCACATATAATAATCAAGTGTTTACATTTTGAAAGTCTTTTAGCCTCACTTTGCTCATATTTAGTACCTTCTGGGGAAAGCATAATAATATAGGCATCTTTAGTATCTAAGCTATCTAAACATTCAAATATAGGCTCACATCTAAGTATCATGCCAGCACCCCCACCATAAGGGGTATCATCAACTTGTTTGTTATTTAAGGGAGAATAATCTCGAAAGTTAATTAAATTAACTTCAAGTAAGTGTTTATCTATAGCTCTTTTGATAATAGAGGCACTAAGGAAGCCTTCGAACATCTCTGGAAAAAGTGTAAGTATATCTATCTTCATAAACCCTCCTTAAAATATTAAATTTTTAGCATTCTTAGTATAAAGTATTTTCTTATCTAAATCAAATTTTACTATATATTCATCAACATAGGGAATATAATATTCTTTATCTAATTTTACTTTTATAAGTAAATTTATTCCATCTTCAATACTAATTACTTTACCTATGTTTGCACCTTCATCTAAGACTGTGCTACCTATTAAATCTTTATATAAAAATTCATCTTCTGATAAGTTTAAATCGATTCTTTTAATATATATATTAAAACCAACATATTTTAAAATATCATTTATATTTTTTAAATTATCTATTTCTAATAAGATATAATTTTTATGATAACGTATTCCGCTTATAGTGTGTTCAATATTATTTATAAGAACTTTATTACCTACTTTATAAGCTTTATCACATTTTTCAAAATTACTTATTACTTTAAGTTCACCCTTTATACCAAAGGTACTTACAGTTTTACCAATATAAATCATTTCATTCATGGTTTACCTCATACATTATGATACTTGCCGCAACAGATGCATTTAAAGACTCACAAGCATTATTAATTTTAATATTGATAAAATCATCGCATAAAGCTCTTACATCATCCGACATACCAGTACCTTCATTTCCAATAACAATAGCGATATTTTCCTTAGGAATATTTCTTACATCGACCCCATTTTTTACATCTGTACCAATTATTTTATAACCTAGAGTCTTTAAAACAGGTATTACCTCAAGTAGATTTCTTCTTATAACATTTATATTAAACATAGCGCCTTCGGTAGACCTAACTACTTTAGGGTTATACAAATCTACAGAGGTATCACCGATAATAATGGTATCTATATTAAAAGCAACACCACTTCTTATAATAGTGCCCATGTTACCTGGGTCTTGAAGATTATCAAGAATAATTACATTACCATTTATACTATCCTCAGGGATAAACCTTACTAAGGCTGCATTATAACTAATTGATTTTTGATTACTTATTTTTTCCATAATTTCTGGGGTTACAAAATAGTCTGCATCCTCACTAACACAACTTATAGTGCACTCTATTAAATTATTCTTCCTAGCTTCTTCTATTAAGTGGTTGCCTTCAATAATAAATCTTTTTTCTTTATCACGATTTTTTTTATCTTTTAAACTAGCAAAGTACTTAACATTATCATTTTGTAAACTAGTTATTTTCATTCTTTAAGCCTCCTTCTAGCTTCTTTATAATTTGGGTAAGCAAGACCTACTAGATGCCAAAAATTCTTGCTATGATTTGCTTCATAAAAATGGCACAACTCATGAATTATAACATAATCAAGTAAATCAATGTCTTTTTTTAATAACTCTGTGTTTAAAGTAACTGTTTTTTTACTTGGATTACATACACCCCATCTTGAAATCATAGAGCGATATTTTAAAGTAAATTCTGGTAAGTTACAAAAACATTTCTTAGCTATTTCAACCTCTGCTTTAAAGACTCTATCTACCTCAAGTTTATAAAAATAATCTAAAGCTTTTAAAGAGGGAGTAACTACAGTATTGCCATCAAACTTTATTCCTTCACTATTTTCATCTATCTTTATATAATACTTCTTACCTAAGTATAAGAATAATTCATTATCATGAGCTTTTTCATAGGCTTTTTCATACATCTTCATAATACTTTCTTCATTGTCTTTAATCATTTTAAGAATATTATCTTTACTTAAATATATAGGACATGTTACATATATTTTTAAGTCTTCTTTAACTCTAAAGTAAGTATTTTTATTGTTTTTTCTAACTATAACAACATCTAATTCTAGTCCATTACTTGTCTTGTACTTCATTTTTAAGTATATCCCTTATTTCTTCTAAAGTTTTAAGTTCAGCACTCTTAGATGGTGTTTCTTTTTTATTATCAAACTTTGTAGTTATTTTATTTAAGGCTCTAACTAATAAAAACAAACAAAAGGCAACGATTAAAAAGTCTATTACACTTTGAATAAAAGCTCCATACATAATATTAGCATCTTTAAAAGTAATAGATAGGTTAGAAAAATCAACACCTCCAATAATAAGACCAATAAGGGGAGTAAAAATATTATTTACAAGACTAGTTACAATTGAAGAAAAAGCGCCCCCAACAATAACACCAACAGCTAGGTCTAAGACATTACCACGATCAATAAATTTTTTAAATTCTTTTAACATAAAATCAACTTCTTTCTGTATTAATTGTATCACAGATTTTAAATAAGAGAAAGAATTTATTAAATTCTTTCTCTACTTAATCACTCTTCCCGAAGCATAGCTCCACATCTTTTTTCTAAAGATTTTAGAATATTTTTCATTTTTTCATTTATTTCTTCGGAAGTCATCGTACTTCCTTCATTTAGCATTTTTACTTTGAAAGTAACAGATTTTTTACCAACAGGGACTTGGTTTCCCCGGTAAACATCAACAAAGATTACTTCCTTGACTCTATTTTTAATAGTTTGGTAAATTAACTCCCAGGTTACATCTTCATTCACTATAACTGATAAATCTTTTTCGACCAAAGGTAGTTCTGGCAAACTTTCATAAGTATTATCACGAGATGCAAATGGCACTAATTTTTCTAAGTTAAATTCAAACATTGCCACATTAGTTCTTTTTATCTTACATTCACTCATAACTTTGACATTAACAAGGCCAAAAGAACCAATTACTTCATCATTAAATGTTATATTTAAATAACCGTTTACATCAGCCCAGCAAGGTTTTTCTATTTGTTTAAAATTTATATCTTCGAAGTGAGTTAAACGGGCCATATTTTCTAAGATACCTTTTAATTCATAAAATATTTTTATGGCACCATCACCAACAATTGCCCCAGCAATATTTTTATTTTGAATAGGCAATACTTCATCATCGCTAGATGGTCTATAGTCGCCTTTTTGATAAACTTCACTTACCTCAAAGATTTTAAATTCATCATAATACCTTAGATTCTTAGAAATAGCTTCTAAAATACCAGGAATTAAAGATTTTCTAAGAATAGAAAGTTCAGGTGCTGGTGGCGTTGCTAGTTTTACTGCATTAGATACATCAATACCTGCGGCCTTGATATATTTTTCGTCTATCCATGGATAAGTAAATATTTCATAAAAACCACATCTATTTGCTAGGTATTCCATAATTCTTTTTTCAAGTAAAACTTTTCTTTGATTAATAGAGTGATTAAATGTAATAGTAATAGGTTTTGCTTCGAAAGAGGCAAAAGAAAGTATTCTGGCAATATCCCCCATGACATCATCTTTCAAAGTAACATCACCAGTAGATCTATAACTTGGAACAATGCAGGTATAAATTCCTTTTTCGAAAGTAACTTCATACCCTAAAGTTTCAAGTATTTTCTTAATTACATCACTAGGCACCTCTTTACCAAGTCTTTTATTTAAAAAGTTTTCACTTACTTCAATTACATTTTTCTTTGTAACATTTGGATAAACATCATTATATTTAATTATCTTGCTTTCTGGGAATATTTCTTTTATAAGTAATAAAGCTAGATTTAAACCAGAATCTACCCTTTGTGTATCTATACCCTTTTCATAACGCATAGATGAATCGGTTTTTTCTGCAAATCTTTTACCAGATTTTCTTATCGCAGTGGCATTAAATGAGGCAACTTCGAGTAAAATAGCTTTAGTATCAGGAAGTATAGAGTCTTTCTTACCCCCGCGGATACCAGCAAGCGCCAAAGGACTTTCAACATCACAAATAACCAAATCATCTTTTGTTAAAGATACAGTATTATTATCTAGTAAGAGTAGTTCTTCGCCCTCTTTAGCATTTCTAACTATTATCTCTTCTTTAGTTACATGAGTTTTATCAAAAGCGTGAAGAGGCTCTCCGGTAGTTATCATAACATAATTAGTTATATCTACGATAGCATTTATTGGTCTAAGTCCACTTTTAACTAAAGCAGCTTGCATCCAGATAGGTGATTTTTTCTCAGTTATTCCATCTATTTCTACCGCAACATATCTATTACACTTTGAAGTATCTTCTATTTTAACATTATACTTAGGTAAATTTTTATCTAAAGGATATATTTCATCAGTTTTTAGAGGAACATCATATATTGCACTTAGTTCTCTAGCAAGGCCATAATAGCCCCATAAGTCAGGTCTGTTAGAAAGGGATTTATTATCAATTTCTAAGACTGTGTCGTTTAAGTCTAAGACATCCGCAATATTATCACCAGGCTTACATTCAATACCCTTTAAATCTATGATTTCAGAGTCATCCTTTTGAGGAAAGAAATCATTTAAAAATACTTCTTCAGCGGCACATATCATACCAAATGATTCTTCGCCCCGCATTTTTGTTTTGGTTATTTCTACTGGTTCACCTTGACCATGCCAAACTACAACTGCGCCTGGTTTGCAAACAACAACTAATTCACCCTCATAAAGGTTAGAACCACCACAGACAATTTGAACTGGTTCATCCATCCCAATATCTACAATGCATACGCGAAGTTTATCTGCATTAGGATGCGGTTTTACTTCTAAAATTTTACCAACAACTATATCATGAAACTTTTCCCCAAAATTTTCAACTCTTTCGACTTCGACAGTTCTTAATGTTAAGTCCCGAGCAATTTTATCATTAGTTATATCTTTTGGTAAATCAACATATTTTTTTATTAAATTTAAACAAACTTTCATTTTTATCCTCCTTACTTAAATTGTTTTAAAAATCTTAAATCAGAACTATGGAAAAGTCTTACATCATCAACGCCATAACGCATCATAACTAAACGGTCTAGGCCAATATTAATGTAAAAACCAGTCCATTCATCTGGATTTAATCCCGCTGATTTTAAGACATTCGGATGAATAACTCCCCCAGGCATAACTTCAATCCAACCATTGTGGTTACAAACCTTACAACCTTTGCCACCACACACTAAACATTCCATATCAATTTCATAACCAGGTTCCGTAAATGGGAAGAAACCTTCTCTCATTCTAGTATTTATTTTTCTGCCAAAAACCTTTTCTAAGATAGTCTCTATCATAACAATACCTGATGAAAATGATATATCTTTATCTACAATTAAAGCTTCATATTGGTAAAAAGCTCTTTCATGTCTAGCATCAGTTGTCTCATTTCGAAAAACTTCTCCCGGGTAAACAAACCTTGCTGGAGCACCATGTTTTAAAAGATATCTTACTGAGCCTCCGGTTAAATGAGGTTTTAAACAAAGCCTTTCAGCGGCCTGTTTATCCTCAGTACCTAAAAGCCAATATGTGTCCATTGATTCTCTTGCTGGATGGTCGGTTGCAAAATTTAGATTATCAAACGCATACTTTTCACTACTTATATCATCTTCAGAATATACTTCAAAACCTAAAGATAAAAAGGCTTCATTTAAGTCATTGCGCATTTGGGTAATGGGATGTAATGCTCCTTCATTAGTAAACGTTCCCGGAAGAGTAATATCAAGCATTCTATCTAAAACACTCATGTTAGAGATTATTTCTTCTTCCTTTTGAGATAAACTATCCGCAAATAAATTTCTTATTTCCGTAGTCATCATCCCTACCTCTTTTTTATCATCTAAAGATAAATCTTTCATATTCTTAGAGACTTCTGCTAGACTACTTTTCTTACCTGTTAGATTTTTTCTAACATTTTCAACCTCTTCTAAAGTTTTAGCATTTTTAATTTCTTCTAAACCCTTAATTTTAATTTCTTCTAACTTTTCCTTCATAAATAAATTCCTTTCTTTGGTAATTAAAACACGAGTAAGTCAGCCCTAAAAGGACGAACTTACTCGTGGTACCACCTTTTTTCATAGTATTTCTACTACCTTATTAGATTAACGCTCTTTCACGATTTGACTCCATTATTGAAATTCATTAATTTATCTTTCTCATGTAGCTTCCAGTCTATGACTACATTTCCCTATTGAGAGACTCAAATTAATTACTTAGATAATTTCTTCATCAATTACTTCTTGATTATATTACTTTTTTTAAACTTTGTCAAATAAAATATTCAGCCTCAGAGGCAGTCATATCTCCGACCTTTAGATTAAT
>CAVGEW010000045.1:0-4961 GCA_963628465.1 Agathobacter sp.
CAAATATATTATTTATTCTATAGTAAAATAAATATACCAGATTTAGGTATTGCTTTAGAAAATATAAATAAAAGTATTTATGATGTTGTAAACTGTGATTATATAAATAGAAAGATATCTTGTTTAAGTGGCAATAGAAAATTTAAAGAAAAATGGATTATTTTTAAAAATATAAATAAAGATATTGATATTGAATATGAAGATATAATTTGTTGTTTATATTTAATATTACTTAGATTAAAAGAGAGAATAGAAAAAAAGCCTTAAAGGCTTAAAAACAGGGGTATTAATATAGATATTATTGTTATATATAGATATATTTTATAAAGATATGTTTGCCATGGTGTAACAACATTTGAAGGATTATTTTTATCAACATACATATCTAGTTCATCATTTATTTGTTTGGGCCATAGTTTAAAAAGTATAACATTATCACATATATTATATTCTTTCCCTTTTAAAGTAAATAAGTAATGATAGTAGTGTATTACTTCATTATAAGTTGTTATATGTCTTATATCTGTTACATGACACTTTATTTGAATCATATTTCTTATTTTTAAATAAATAGCAACCCATTTATAAAAGCAAATGCCTGCGATTGAAAAGAAAATTGTATACATAGTGTATAAATCTTTAGCCATATATTATCACCCTAATTTAATTTTACGATAAAATATTACTTTTGTCTACCTTTTTATTTAATTTTTTTCAAATATTTGATATACTTATTAAGACGGAAGTGAAATTATGAAAGTTGAATTTAAATTAAAGTACAAAGACCAAAATACTATGGGAAGAATTGGAGAAATAACTTATAATGGAAATACTTATGAAACTCCGATGTTTATGCCTGTAGGTACTAACGCCACAGTTAAAACATTATCTCCTGAGGAGCTTACAAGTATTGGTTCAGGTATTATTTTAGCTAATACTTATCATTTATGGCTTAGGCCAGGTGAGGATATTGTTGAAAAAGCTGGAAAACTTCATAAATTTATGAATTATAATGGACCAATTCTAACAGATTCTGGTGGTTTTCAAGTATTTTCTTTAGCGAATCCGAAGGACATAAGCGAAGAGGGAGTTAAGTTTAAAAATCATTTAAATGGAGATAGTTTGTTTTTGACTCCGGAAAAGTCAATTGAAATTCAAACTAAGCTTGGAAGTGATATTATGATGAGTTTTGATGAATGTGTCAAATGGCCAAGTACTCATGAATATATGAAAAAAAGTGTGGAAAGGACTTTGAGATGGGCTAAGCGAGGCAAAGATGTAAAGTGTGATAATGACCAATTGTTATTTGGTATAGTCCAAGGCGGAGAATATCCTGATTTAAGAGAGCATTGTGCGAAGGAGCTTGTTAAAATGAATTTTGATGGTTATTCAATCGGCGGAACATCCGTTGGTGAGGATAAACCTACAATGTATAAAATGGTTGAGTATTCAACGCCATATTTGCCAGAAGATAAACTTAGGTATCTCATGGGTGTTGGTGACCCCATTGATTTAATTGAAAATTCAATGCGAGGTGTTGACATATTTGATTGTGTTAGCCCCACAAGACTTGCTAGACATGGCCATGCCTATACAAAATATGGTAAAATTAATTTAAAAAATAGCAAATACAAGGAAGATTTTACCCCTGTTGATGAGTGTGATTGTTATGCTTGTAAAAACTATACAAAAGCTTACATAAGGCATTTAATTACCTCAGATGAAACATTTGGGGCAAGACTTTTGTCAATTCACAATATCTATTTTTTACATCAAATTATGAAAAATATAAGGGATAATATAAAAAAGGGAACCATCAAGGAATACCGTGATGAATTTGTTAAGAACTATTATGGTGATAAACATGAATAAATGGATTATCTCTGGTGCTATAGTTATTATCTTAGGTTTAATAATTAGTGTTACTACTTATAAAGTTATGAAGCTGCATCAAGAAAAATTAATTCTTGTGGAAGAAAAATATATTATTGAAAAAGCAAAAAAATGCATAAATGAAAAAAAGTGTAATGAAAATAAAGTTACACTTAAACAGTTATATGAACTAGAGTACTTAAATAAACAATCTAATCCTGTTACAAAAGAGTATTATAGTGAAGATTCTTATGTAGAATATATTAATAATGAATACATATTCGTAGAGTGATTATTCACTCTTTTTTTTGTTTATTCCGATAGAACCTCCGAGGATGCTTGCAAGAAGTAATACTATATAATAGATAAATGTTGTTAAATTAAATATATTTTTAGAAGTAAATAAACTTATTATTATAAGCAAAAGTAAAAATAAACTACCTAACTTTAAACCCTCTAGGTAACCCTTGTTACATGCTTTTTTACCATTTTTAAAACCAAATATAAAGAACGCTAATATGTTAAAGATAAATATCATTAAATTAGTAATACTAGAATTAACCCCAATTAAATTAAGTAGGCTTGTAATAAAAATAAGTAATAATAAAAATATAAAATAAAAGCCTAAATATTTTAATAAATTTTTCAAAATAAAAATCACCTAATAAATAGTATGATTAAAATACTTTCTTTATTCCCATAATAAAGATGGTGATATTATGCAACTTTTAATAGTATTATTTAGAACTATATTCTTTTACTTTTTTGTTTTAATCGCATATCGCATTATGGGTAAAAGAGAAATAGGGCAGTTAGGTGTTATAGATTTAATTGTTTCAATTCTAATTGCTGAACTTGTAGCTATAAGTATTGAAGAGTTTAAAGAACCTATGACTTATACTATCCTTCCTATAGCGTGCCTTGTTTTACTTGAAGTATTATTTGCCTTTATTTCTATTAAATCCAGAAAATTTAGAACTGTTTTTGATGGTAAACCATCTTTAATAATTGTAAATGGCAAAATAAACTATAAAGAAATGGTTAAACAAAGATATTCTTTAGATGACTTACTAGTGTCTTTAAGACAAAAAGAAATCAGGGACATAAACATGGTCGAATATGCCTTCTTAGAACCTAATGGTAAACTATCGGTATTTAAGTATAACTTTTTTAAGCTTAAAACTCCATATCCTCAAGCTCTTATCTTAGATGGACAACTTCAAACAAAAGTACTTAAGTATATTAAAAAAACATCTGATTGGGTAGATGAAGAACTAGCTAAGCATAATTTACAAGTAAAAGATATATTTTATGCTTTTTATAAAAATAATAAAATCTTTATTATAAAAAAATGTGATGTAACATAATAAAAAAATAATCATAAAATATATTACATTATATAATGTTTAGATAAACTTTGAAAGATATATCTTTCTTTTTCTTTTTATCCATGTTATACTTTATTTGTGATTAATATGAATTATTTAATTAGTGCTGAAAGTTATCGTTTAATAGATGATGAAATAAAGAAAATAGTTAAAAATAATAACTATTTATCTTTTAATGCTAATAAATGTTCTATCAAAGAAATCATCGAAGAAGCTTCTTACTTTAGTTTAGATAATTCTCAGAAATATATTGTTGTATCTAATGCAGAATTTTTTGCATCTGGTAAAATAAGTGATGCTGATAATGAATTACTTACTAAATATTTATTAAATCCAATAGATACAACATCTATTATATTTACAACTTTAAATACAATAGATTCAAGAAAAAAAATAGTTAAAACTATTAAAGATAATGGTAGTGTTATAAATATAGCTAAGTTAGATAAAAGAGGTCTAAATAATATGCTTACCTCTTATTTAAAAAAATATAACTATAGTATTGATTATAATACAGTCAATTATATTATAAATAATTCATTTAATAATTTAGATATAATGCTTAATGAACTTGATAAGATAATGCTTTATTATAGTTTTCCATGTACTATCAAATATAATGATGTAGTATCTATAGTGGGGGAAGAGAAGACTAGTAATAATTTTGCTTTTGTTTCGGCAGTTATAGATAAGAACTTAAAAGAAGCTTTAAAAATATTAAAGGCTTTAAAAGTTTACAAAGTAGAACCAACCGTATTAGTTGCCTTATTAGCTCGTGAGTATAGACTTATGTATTATGTTAAAAATATGTATGGCAAACATAGTAAATCTGATATAATGAGTTATCTATCTTTAGCAGATTGGCAAATAAATAAACTATATACTAATTCTAATAAGTATTCTAACAAGGAACTTCTAGATTATTTAGTAAAACTATGTAATATAGATATAAGTATAAAGAAAGGCTTTATTGATAAAGATATTAGCTTATATGGATTCTTATTAGATGCTTGTAGTTAAAAGAATCTAAATCAATATGATTTAGATTCTTTTTCTATTTACAAATATTTTATTTTAGAAAGGAGCTGATGTTTACAAGCATCAACCATTTAAGACCATGTCCATTTGTCTTTGCTAAATACATAATATCACGAAATATAATTATTGTCAAATTTTTGATTAAAAAAGTTGCTTATATTTCTTCGCGATCTATATTTTTGCTTGAAAGCATTCTTTTTTTCTCTTTTTTATTGACAAATAATACTTCGTAATTGCAGGCGCTTGCAATTTTTTCAATTGTTTCGAAATTAATATCTGTTTTTTCTCTTTCATAATCACTTAGTGTACTTCTTCCTATGAATATTTTTTTGCTAAGTTCATCCTGAGTTAAATTATTTTCCCTCCTCATCGTTTTTAATATTTTTCCAATCACATTTATTCCTCCCGGTTAACATTGTCGCATTTTTCCACAACATTTGCTTGAAATGTGGAAGAATTCGGAGTATAATAGGATTAGAGTAGGCAAAAACCTACATAAAAGAAAGAGGTAAAAACTTATGAAACAAGACAGAAAATCATCAATTTTAACAATAATAGCAATAGCAACTTTAGCCTTATTTATAGGAGGGGCAACCTATGCTTATTTCCAAGCCCAAAGTGACACTACAAAAAGTACGGCAATTAAGGTAGGTACATCTACAA
>CAVGEW010000046.1:0-23895 GCA_963628465.1 Agathobacter sp.
AGAAATCAAAACTTTAATGTAGCTTAGCAAGAAAGAAGAATCCCCTCCTTCTTTTCGTACAGAAAAATAAAATAAAGACCAATAGTTCTTTTTGTAGTATTATGTCTTATACTAACGGTATTGCTGCGTGGCATCTAGTCTAGGCGAAAGTGATGAATTGCTTATGCAAGAGACAAGTGCTGGAAATTGGATGGAAGGTTACCACTTTATCTCAAGTGCAACTGATACTGATATTAAAAAAATGACAGATACATTAAAATAAGATGCTTTGAAAAAAGACTATGCACTAAAAACATAGTCTTTTAATATAAAATATCATTTATTATTTTTCTTGCTTCAAAAGTATAACATAATTTTTTTAATTATCGTCCTAGACTTTTTCCTAAAAAAATAATATAATTTTGTTGTGAGAAAAAACTAAATAGGGTGGTAGTTATGGCAAATTTAACTTTTTATTATGGTACAATGGCTGTTGGTAAAACAACAAAATTATTACAGGACCATTATAACTATTCGAAATATTTAATTAATATCGTGGTTATGAAACCAAAGGTTGATACTAAGGGAAGTAATACCGTTGTAAATAGAATAGGTGAAAATATAAAAGTAGATATTTTAGTTCCTAAAAGTGCTAATTTGCTCAGCAAAAAATATATGAATAAGTTTATGTATGCAGAATTTATTTTGGTAGATGAAGCTCAGTTCCTAAGTAAAGAACAAATTAATGAACTTTGGTTTATAGCTCATAAGTACAATATTTCTGTTATTTGTTATGGGCTTAAAAGTAATTTTAAAGGCGATTTATTCGAAGGCTCTGAGCAACTTTTTGCAAGAAGTGATGAAAAACATGAATTAACTGTAAATTGTTTATGTGGCAAGCCTGCAATGTTTAATGCTCGTAGGGTAAATGGCAAGTATAGTGCTAGCGGCAAGGAAGTTGTTATAGATGGTGCTGATGATGAGGTTGAGTATATACCTCTTTGTGCAGACCATTATTTAGAGTTTGTTATGAAAGGCAAATTCAAATAATTCGACAATATTCGACAAATTAAACAAATGTTTGTTTTTGGCTTGACATTTTATTTGAGTTAGGTTACAATTAAGTTGTATCAGGGTATTAGGAGGAAAAATATGAAAATTACAAAAGAAGAAAAAAACAAGGACAAGGCCCTTGAACAAGTTTTAGCTGATATTGAAAAACAATTTGGTGCTGGAGCAATAATGAAACTTGGTGATAATGAACATATGAATGTTGATGTTTCTTCAAGCGGTTCAATTGCAATTGATATTGCCTTAGGTGTTGGTGGTTATCCGAAGGGAAGAATTATTGAAATTTACGGGCCTGAATCAAGCGGTAAAACTACCGTGGCACTTCAAGCTATCGCAGAAGTTCAAAAATCTGGTGGCAGAGCAGCTTTTATTGACGCGGAACATGCTCTTGACCCAGTTTACGCTAAGAATCTTGGTGTTAATATAAATGAATTATTACTTAGTCAACCAGATACTGGAGAACAAGCGCTAGAAATATGCGATGCTTTAGTTAAAAGCGATGCTGTTGATATTATAGTTATTGACTCAGTTGCTGCTTTAGTTCCTCAAGCTGAAATAGATGGAGAAATGGGAGACTCTCATGTAGGGCTTCAAGCAAGACTTATGTCACAAGCACTAAGAAAACTATCCGGAACTATGAATAAGACCAAAACTACGGCGATATTTATTAATCAATTAAGAGAAAAAGTTGGGGTTACGTTTGGTAATCCTGAAACCACTCCTGGTGGAAGAGCTTTAAAGTTCTACTCAAGTGTTAGGCTTGATGTAAGACGTGGTGAACAAATTAAGATGAGTGACCAAATCATAGGTAATAAAACTAATATAAAAGTTGTTAAAAATAAAGTGGCACCTCCATTTAGAACTGCTACCGTAGATATTATGTATGGGGAAGGAATATCTCGAGAAGGCGAAATTATTGATATTGCTAGTGACTTAGCTATTATCGATAAAAGTGGTGCGTGGTATTCATACAATGGTGAAAAAATTGGTCAAGGCAAAGAGAATGTTAAGATTTATTTAAAAGAAAACCCTAAACTAAGGGATGAACTTGAACAAAAGATTCGTGAACATTATGGTTTTGTCAAAAAGAAAGAAATGAAAAAAGAAGAAAAAGATTCAGCTAAGTAAAACTGAATCTTTTAATTTGACTATTATTTATTTAAATATTTCATTTCACCCATTCTAGATGTTGGAATAAATCCCGCTTCGGCTTTGATTAAGTCAGGAATTCTATTAACAATGGCACTACAAGTAAGCTCAACAGTTGCTGGTCTTGTAATAACTAGATTAGTGTTGGGTTCACCTTCAATAGTCCAATCATTTTTATCATAGTCTCCTTTGCCATAAACTTTACCAATACATTCGGTTTCAAGAACTATTCCTTGTTTAGTAGTTGTAGTAACAACAGCACTCATTCCCGTTGCAACTCCTTTTTTAATATCCATACCAAGAGTCGTAGAGTGAATATCCTCATCACTGTATTGAGGTACACATTTTTGTGTTTGGCTTACAACATCTAAATGTAATTTGTCACATAACCAACCATTTACATTCCACATATAACTTGGTGTGTACTCACCAGAATCGATGATTTCTCTTCTTTTTTCATCGCTCATTCGATCTACGCTAGCCACATCTCTATCAAATTCTTCAGGGGTGAGACCTGCACCATGAGCTTTAGCAAGGGCAATTCCGTAATCTTCCACATTATATGAAGAACTTCCCTTTATCTTAGTAATTCTTTGGGTAGTACCAGCTAGAGTACTAATTAAATTTCCCCAAAAAGCATCTTGGTAACCAGAACCTGTGATAGTACAATTATTTTCCTTTGCTAATTTGTCAATTTCCAAAGTTAAATTGGGGTTAGAATTCATTGGGTAAAATGCTTCTTCACAAGTTGTTATGGCATTTACACCATGTTTGGCACATAAAAGTAAAGCATCTTTACAATCACTAAGTAAACTCATTGTCGTAATAATACAAGCATCAGCTTTTACTTCTGTAAATAGGGCTTCAGCTTCACTTGCTGATTTTATTTTAACACCAATATCATCACAGCCTATAACAGTGCCTATATCCTTTCCTATAACTTCCGGATTAATGTCAATAGCGCCAACAATTTCCCATCCATTTTCAAGGACGTATCGCATTGTGTACTTAGACATTTTTCCACATCCATATTGTATAATTTTCATATTTTCCTCCTAAATTAATATTAACATATATGAAAAAATCATACAATTATTTATTTTAAAACATATGTAAAGTTATATAAAGTAACTTAAATTCTTAACAAAAATTAAGATATACTTTAGATAGTATTTATAATTTTAAAGTATAATATCCTTGAGGTTCAAATTTATGAAGTGTGTATTAGAATATTTAGAAAATAACAATAGTAATAATAAAGTAATAGATAAAAACGGAAGTATAACTTATAAAGAGTTACAAACCATTAGCAAAAAAATAGGTACTGGTCTTAGTAAATATATCCAAAATAATGCTCCAGTTCCTATATACATGGAAAAAGGAATTACTTGTCTTGAAGTTTTTATGGGTGCTTTATACGCTGGTGGTTTTTATAGCCTGCTTAACACAAGCTTACCAAAGGCTAGACTTAAACAAATTATAGATGTTTTGTCTGTAAACTATATTGTAACAGATAAAGAACATTTAGAGAGTGCTAAAAAGAATTTTTTAGACGTAAATATTATTCTTTATGAAGATTTAATTGAAACTTCTATTGATGAGGAAATTCTAACTAACATAAGAAGTAAAAAGTTAGATATAGACCCAGTCTATGCAAATTTTACCAGTGGTTCAACAGGAGTTCCTAAAGGAGTCATAGTAAGTAATCGTTCCATCATTAATTTTATTGACACCTTTACTTCAACCTTCAATATATATAAGGAAGATATTATTGCCAATCAAGCTCCATTTGATTTTGATGTTTCGGTTAAGGATATTTATCCCGCTTTAAAAACTGGGGCTACCTTAGTTATTGTGCCTAAGGAGCTTTTCTCAAGGCCCGCAGAATTACTTGATTTTTTGGTAGATAACAAAGTAACTACAATGACTTGGGCAGTTTCAGCTTTATGTCTTATTTCTACCTTTCATGGACTTGATTATAAAGTGCCTACCACTGTAAAACGAATTATGTTTAGCGGTGAAGTTATGCCAATGAAACACTTAAAAGAATGGATGAAGCATTTACCTAATACCATGTTTGTTAATCTATATGGTCCTACAGAAATAACATGCAATTGTACCTATCATATTATAGATAAAACTCGTGAATATGAAAAGATACCGATTGGTAAACCATTTAATAATGAAGATGTTTTCTTACTTGATGAAAGCAATAACCCAATTAATATTGATGATGCCAAAGGAGAAATCTGTGTAAGGGGAACATCTCTTGCTCTTGGTTACTATAATAATGAAGAACAAACTAACAAAGCTTTTGTTAAAAATCCATTGAATAACAATTATCTTGAATATATATACCGAACCGGTGATTTAGGTTACTATAATAATAATGAATTATATTTTGGCGGAAGAAAAGACTTTCAAATAAAATATATGGGGCATAGGATAGAACTTGAAGAAATAGATAAAGCCATAGCTTCCGTTGAAAGCATCGAAAGAGTCTGTTGTATATTTAAAGAAGAAAAAAGTAAACTATATGCCTTTTATATAGGAGATATTGAAATGAAAAAATTGCATGAAAAATTATCTAAAGAATTACCCGTATTTATGATACCTAGTAAATTCATTAAAATAGAGAATATGCCCCTTACTAAGAATGGCAAAATTGATCGCAAGAAGTTGGAGGAATTGATATGATAGATATTAATAAAATAGGAACACCTTTTTACTTGTTTGATATTAATATTTTAAAAGATAGAATTAATTACTTACGAAAGAATATGCCTTCGAATGTTCACATGTGTTTTGCTATGAAAGCTAATCCTTTTATAGTAAAAGAAATAGATGATGTAATAGAAAAATATGAAATTTGTTCTTATGGTGAGTATAATATTGCAAGTGATTTGAATATTTCTCATGATAAAATGGTTATCTCTGGTGTTTATAAAGATGAAGAAAGCATGAAAGATATTATAAATAATAGTAAGAAAGGCCAGGTCTTTACAGTTGAATCTTTAAATCAAATAGAGATGCTTAACAAACTAGCTCAAGAAAAAAGATGTGTTTTAGATGTTATACTAAGACTTACAAGTGGTAATCAATTTGGCATGTGTGAGGAAGAAATCATTTTTATCTTAGAAAATAGAATTAAGTTTGATAGTTTAAATATTATGGGAATTCAGTATTTCTCAGGTACGCAAAAGAAATTATCTAGAAGGATAATTAAAGAACTTGAATATGTAGATGATTTCGTAGATAAATTAAAACAAGACTTAGGTTTTGAAACTGAAGAACTTGAATTTGGTCCTGGCTTTCCCTCTGTTTACTTTGAAGGTGAAGAGTTTGACGAGGATACATACCTTTCACAAGTCGCAGACAAAATAAGAAACTTAAAATATCAAGGACATATAACTTTGGAACTTGGTCGAAGCATCGCATCATCATGTGGAAGTTACTACACAAAAGTTGTGGATAAGAAAACAAACAAGGAAGGAAACTTTGCTATATTAGATGGGGGAATGCATCATTTGGTTTATTATGGTCAAATGATGGCTATGAAAAAACCAATGCTTGATATTTATCCTAAGAAAGATGGTAATATTGAAAACTGGAACCTAGTCGGTGCTTTATGTACCATTAACGATATAATTGTCAAAAGCTTGCCTGTATCGAACCTTGAAATAGGTGATGTATTTATCTTTAAAAATACTGGTGCGTATTCAATGACTGAGGGTATTAGCATGTTTTTAAGCCGAGATTTACCTAAGGTTGTGTTTAAAATAGATGATAAATTAAAATTAGTTAGAGGTAATATCCATATATATAAGTTAAATATGCCTACCAAAGGAGGTGATGATTTATGGATAAATTAATAGAAATTTTAGAAGATTTAAATCCTGAAGTTGATTATAAAACTTGTACAAATTTAATTGATGGACACTTCCTTGATTCCCTTGCTATATTGTCACTTGTTGCCGAAATAGAAGAAGAATTTGATGTTGTTATTCCTACCGTAGAGATAATTCCTAGTAATTTTAACTCTGCTCAAAGTCTATGGGCTTTAATAGAAAAACTCAAGGAAGAAAATTAATTATATGTATTAAAATTATAAATATAATTAATATATTTTATTAGAATTTAGGGTATATTTATAAAGGTTTTATGAAAAGAGATGTTTAATCTATTTATAAAGAACTATGATAAAAGATAGTTCTTTATTTTCTTTTTGAAGAAAAAGTTTAACAGGTCAAAAATACTGGATTATAGAAATTGACATTCTTTATTGTTTTTTATATAATACCTTTAGGTGATTGATATGCTAAAAAAGATAAATAATGTATTAAAGAATAATAAAGGTTGGGGTCTTGTAGAAATGTTAGTTCTAAGTGGTATATTATTGCTGACTTTATTATTAGCTTCTTATCTTATTTATAAACTTTATAGTGCTTTTTAAATAATGAAAACAAAAAGAACGCTAATTGATTGTGATTTTGCTTTATAGATTTAACAGATGAAATTCTTAACAAAATAATTATTTTTTCTTGACAAAGGTAATATAATAATGTTATAGTATATTTGCGTTTTAAAAAAGCGGGTTTCACTTAGGTGGAACCTTATAAAAAGCAATATTCGATACACCGGGATGTGTGTTAATGGGAAAGGAGTGAATTTAATGCCTACGATAAATCAATTAGTAAAGAAAAATCGAAGCAAAAAAACTAGAAAGAGTAAAAGTCCAGTTTTAAACGTTGGATTTAATACTCTTGAAAAGAAACAAACTGATGCAAAGAGTCCACAAAAAAGAGGAGTTTGTACTAAAGTCGGTACAAGAACACCTAAAAAACCGAACTCAGCATTAAGAAAGTATGCTCGTGTTAGACTTTCTAATGGTAAAGAAATCGATGCTTATATTCCAGGCGAAGGACATAATTTACAAGAACACAGCGTTGTTTTAGTAAGAGGTGGCCGTGTTAAGGATTTAATCGGTGTTCGTTATCATATCGTAAGAGGTACGCTTGATACTCACGGAGTTCAAGACCGTAAACAAGGACGTAGTAAATACGGAACTAAAAAAGATAAAAAATAATAGAATAGGAGGAAAATTATATGCGTAAAAGACGTGCAGTTAAAAGAGATGTATTACCAGATCCTATATATAATTCAAAAGTAGTTACTAAACTAGTTAATCAAATTATGTTAGATGGTAAAAAAGGTACAGCTCAAAAGATATTATATGAAGCATTTGATATAGTAGCTGAAAAAACTGGTAAACCAGCTTTAGAAGTTTATAATGCTGCATTAGAAAATATCAAACCAGCTCTTGAAGTTAAATCTCGTAGAGTTGGAGGCTCAAATTATCAAGTTCCAATGGAAGTTAATGATGAAAGAGCGCAAACACTAGCTTTAAGATGGTTAGTTAATTATGCAAAATTAAGAAATGGAAAGGGAATGGCCATTAATCTTGCAAACGAAATCATAGATGCCTCAAATGGTACTGGTGGAGCTTGTAAAAAGAGAGAAGATACTCACAGAATGGCTGAAGCAAACAAAGCATTTGCTCATTATAGATGGTAATTGCTATGGCTAGAGACGTTACAATTGATAAAATAAGAAATATTGGTATCATGGCTCACATCGATGCTGGTAAAACAACTACAACAGAAAGAATTTTATTCTTAACTGGTATTACACATAAAATTGGAGAAACTCACGAAGGTGAATCTCAAATGGACTGGATGGAACAAGAAAAAGAAAGAGGTATTACAATTACTTCTGCTGCTACTACTTGTCATTGGAATGGATATAGATTAAATATAATCGATACCCCAGGTCACGTAGACTTTACTATCGAAGTTCAAAGAAGTTTAAGAGTTCTAGATGGTGCTATAGCTCTAATTGATGCTCAAGCTGGTGTAGAACCTCAAACTGAAACTGTTTGGAGACAAGCAAACGAATATAAAGTGCCAAGAATGATTTGTGCTAACAAAATGGAAAAGATGGGTGCTGATTTCTACTATTCACTTGATACAATTAAAAGTAGATTAGGTGCTAATGCTGCTCCTATTATGTTGCCAATTGGTGCTGAACAATTTTATGAAGGTTACATCGATTTAGTTACTAAAAAAGCATATAAATATGATGGAACTGAAAAGCAAGAATTAACCGAAATGGAAATTCCTGCTGATATGGTAGCTAAAACTGAAGAATATAGAACTAAATTAATTGAAGCAGTAGCTGATTTTGATGAAGATCTAATGATGAAATACTTAGATGGTGGCGAAATAACTGTTGATGAATTAAAGGCAGCTATCAGAAAAGCAACATTATCTGTAGGATTCTTCCCAGTTTTATGTGCTGATGCTCTAGGAGACAAAGGAACACGTGCTTTACTTGATGCTGTTATTGATTACTTACCAGCACCAACTGATATTGAAGCTATTGAATGTACTGATGCAAAAGGAAACGATGTATTAAGACATCCAAGTGATTCTGAACCATTCACAGCACTAGCATTTAAGATTATGACTGACCCTTATGTTGGTAGACTTTCATTCTTCCGTGTTTATTCAGGAGTTTTAAAAAGTGGTTCATACGTTTTAAACTCAACTAAAGATGAAAAAGAAAGAATTGGTCGTATCTTACAAATGCATGCTAACCAAAGAAAAGAAATTACAGAAGTATATGCAGGAGAAATCGCTGCAGCAGTTGGTTTAAAAAATACTACCACTGCCGATACATTATGTGATGAAAAGAACCCATGTATCATGAAAGGTATGGAATTCCCAGCTCCAGTTATTGATATAGCTATTGAACCAAAGAGTAAAAATGACCAAGATAAAATGGCTATTGCTATTCAAAAACTAGTTGAAGAAGACCCAACTCTAAGAGTTAAAACAGATGTTGAAACTGGTCAAACAGTTTTATCTGGAATGGGTGAATTACACTTAGACATTATTGTTGACCGTATGCGTCGTGAATTTAATGTTGAATGTAATAAAGGTAAACCGCAAGTTGCTTACCGTGAAACACTTACTCAAGCTGCTGAATGTGAAGGTAAATATATCAAACAATCAGGTGGACGTGGACAATACGGACATGTTTGGGTTAAGTTTGAACCAAATCCTGAAAAAGGATATGAATTCGTTGATGCTATCGTTGGTGGTGTAGTTCCTCGTGAATATATACCTGTAACAGACAAAGGATTACAAGAAGCTATGGCTGGTGGTATCCTTGCTGGTTATCCAATGGTAGATGTAAAAGCAACATTGTTTGATGGATCATACCATGATGTAGACTCATCAGAAATGGCCTTCAAAATTGCTGCATCTATGGCTTTGAAAGAAGCTAAAAATAAGTGTAAACCTGTACTTCTAGAACCAATTATGAAAGTTGAAGTAGTTGTTCCAGAAGAATATATGGGTAATGTTATGGGAGATTTAACTAGTAGACGTGGTAAACCACTTGGAAATGAATCTCGTGGAAATGCTTTATCAATTAATGCAATGGTTCCACTTGCTGAAATGTTTGGTTATGCTACAAGTTTGCGTTCAAACTCTCAAGGTCGTGGTAACTTCACAATGACTTTAGACCATTATGAAGAAGTGCCAAAAAATATTGCTGAAGAAATAATTAAGAAAAACAGCATAAATTAATGAATAATACTTGAAAAATCTTCAAGCATTAGATAAAATATAATAGTAATATAAAAAAAGGAGGAAATTATTATATGGCAAGAGAAAAATTTGATCGTTCAAAAGAACACGTTAATATTGGTACCATTGGACACGTTGACCATGGTAAAACAACATTAACTGCTGCGATCACAAAATACTTTGGACAATTTGTTGATTATGCTGATATCGACAAAGCTCCAGAAGAAAGAGAAAGAGGTATAACTATCAACACTGCGCATGTTGAATACGAAACTGAAAAACGTCACTATGCACACGTTGACTGTCCAGGACACGCTGACTATGTTAAAAACATGATCACAGGTGCAGCACAAATGGATGGAGCAATTCTAGTTGTATCTGCTGCAGATGGTCCTATGCCACAAACTAGAGAACACATTTTGTTATCTCGTCAAGTTGGTGTGCCTAAGATCGTGGTTTACATGAATAAATGTGACCAAGTTGATGATCCTGAACTACTAGATTTAGTAGAAATGGAAATCAGAGAATTATTAGGAGAATATGGATTCGATTCTGAATGTCCTATTATCCGTGGTAGTGCTTTAAAAGCCCTTGAAGGTGATGAAGCTGCTGCTCAAAGTATCCGTGACTTAATGGCTGCTGTAGATTCTTATATCGATGCACCAGTTCGTGATACTGATAAACCATTCCTAATGAGTATTGAAGATGTATTCACTATCTCAGGACGTGGAACAGTTGTTACTGGACGTGTTGAACGTGGACAACTAAAATTAAATGACGAAGTTGAAATTGTTGGTCTAAGACCTACAACTAAGACAGTAGTTACTGGTATTGAAATGTTTAGAAAATCTCTAGACTTTGCTCAAGCTGGTGACAATGCTGGATGCTTACTTCGTGGTGTTGCTCGTGATGGCGTTGAACGTGGACAAGTTTTGGCTAAACCAGGAAGTGTTACACCTCATACAAAATTCAAAGCAAGCGTATACGTTCTATCTAAAGAAGAAGGAGGACGTCATACACCATTCTTCTCAAATTATCGTCCACAATTCTATTTCAGAACTACTGACGTAACAGGAGTTATTGAATTACCTGAAGGAGTAGAAATGGTTATGCCTGGAGATAATGTTGACATGACTGTTGAACTTATTGCTCCAGTTGCTCTTGAAAACGGAACTAAATTCTCTATCCGTGAAGGTGGAAGAACTGTTGGTGCCGGAGTTGTATCTGAAATTATTAAATAATTAAAGAATATAACAATAAAAAAATCTTAGGACTTCATGTCTTAAGATTTTTATTTATGTTCAAATGTGTCTGTTTTTAATGACAGAATTAAAAAAATGGTAAAATATTACTTGAAGAAGGAGTGAATATAATGAACGGTATTAATTTTACAAATTGCAAAGAAATGATTTGTGAATATGGTGGCAGTGAAAAAAAGAAAAAAATAGAATATAACAATTCGTTATATTTATTAAAGTTTCCAGACCCAGTTATAAAAGATAGTTTATTTTCATTTTATAAGTATAATACTATTTCAACTTACATAGGTTGCAAAATATTTTCAAGTATAGGTATTCCCACACAAGAGGTTATTATTGGTACTTACGATGAAGAAAGTACAATTATGCCAATTAAGAAAAAAATAGTAGTTGCGTGTAAAGACTTTACTAATATTAATACAAGACTAGTGGAATTTTCATCACTTGCTAATAGTATTACAGAAGTAGATAAAAAATTTACAACAGATATTGTTGATATCTACGAAGTTATGAACAGAATTAACTGTGATAAAGATATAATGATAAATAAATTTTGGGATATGTTTGTTGTTGACACTTTAATTGGTAATGTTGATAGACACTTATCAAATTTTGGATTTACTATTGCTAATAATACAGTTGATTTTGCGCCAGTATATGATTGTGGCTCAACACTTCATCATCTTTTAAGTGATGAAAAAATGAAAGAGATTATGAAATCAGAAGCAGATTTTAAAAATACAGTATTTAGTATTTATCCAGTTTACAAATATGATTTAAAAAAACTGACATATAATGAATTTTATCATAAGAATATAAAGGATTTAAATAGTGCATTACTTAGAATATTTCCTAAAATAGATATGGAAAAAATAAACTCAATAATAGATGAAACCCCATATATAAGTGATGTAAGAAAAGAATTCTTAAAAAAGTCAATATTATTTAGAAAAGAAAATATACTTGAAAAGGCGTATAAAGAGTTAAAAACTTAGATATATTTACACTAATTGAACAAAATGAAATTTTAAAAGTTCAACTAAAAGAACAAAAAGAATTTAATAAGCAAATGTATGAAATGTTGATGCAAATAGGTAATGCTTTAGCAATGCAAACGGGTATGCATTTTGAACCAAGTCAACCTAAAGAACAAACCGAAGAATATGTACCTCCATTTAGATAAAATTGGTTAAATAATTAAGAAAAGCGTTAGAAGTTAGCTTCTAACGCTTTATATGTGTGAGAAACAATCTAAAAAAACAAACGTTTTTTTAATTGGTTTAAATATGAAAAGAGATGTTTCTCACACTCTAATTATAAATTATATTTATATGGTTGTCAAATAAAAATAGAAATGATATAATCTTGTATGAAAGGGTGGTCATTATATGGAAATTATTTATAAGTATTTTTTGTATTTTATTATTTATTCATTCTTAGGTTGGTTTATGGAAGTGTGTGTATCTTTATGGAGTAAACATAAATTTATTAATAGAGGATTTTTAATTGGACCATATTGCCCTATATATGGATGGGGCTGTTTGGCTATTATATTAGTCGTAGGTAATAATACTAGTGATATATTCGGTGTATTCGCTAAGTCTATATTAATTTGTTCTTTCCTTGAATACTATACAAGTTACTTTATGGAAAAGATATATAATGTTAGGTGGTGGGATTACTCTAATAAAAAATTTAATATAAATGGGCGTATTTGTTTAGAAACAATGATTCCTTTTGGTCTTCTTGCTTCCCTAATAATATATGTACTTCATCCAAGTGTAATAACTTTAGTAGATAAGTTATCTTACCAAGCTTTAGCTATCATAGCCATTGTAATATTTATAATATACATCATTGATAATGTAATATCTACACATATACTTTTTGAAATAAAAGATAAGATAAAAAGTGAAAGAAAAGATAATACAGAAAAGATAAAAAAGTATATAGAAAAGTGGTTCCAAGAAAACACTGCGCTTTATCGAAGAGTTAAAAATGCTTTTCCTAAATTTGAAGTATTTAAGAAAAACAAATAAATTTGTTTACAAAAGCTCCTTTTAATGGTAGAATAACTACTTGTTAAGGGGAGTTTTTAAATGAATAAGGTTTATGGTTTTACAAATGAATTTGTAGCGGCATACCCAAGTCTTTATAATTTTGACAATGCAGATGTTTTAAGTGTCATTGGAAGTGGGGACCAATATTTTACGGCAATGCTCGCGGGAGCTAAGGATGTTACAGTATTTGATATAAATAAAAATGCTTGGTATCACTTTGTTTTAAAGTTTATGGCTATTAGGCATTTAGGCTATGAAGAATTTTGTAAGTTCTTTATTGAAGATGGACTAAATAATGTGGATATGTATCTTAAAATTAGGGATTATTTACCTAAGGATGTAAGAAAATTCTTTGATGTAATGAAGTTTATGAGGAAAAAGTTTTCAAATATAAAAATTAAAAATTTCATGGAAATTTCTTTTGAAAAAGAAGATTATATAAGAATGTTACCTTTTTTAAAAGAAGAATCTTATTATAAATTACAAGAGATACTTAAAAGAAAAGACTTGCCTAAGTGCTTAATTCAAAATTTTGGTTACATAGCTATAAGTGAAGAGAGAAAAGATTATGATTTAGTATTACTTTCTAACATCTTTTACTGGATGGAGTTAAGTCCTAAATTGTTTACTGCTTTGTTGGATAAA
The DNA here is from genome assembly GCA_963628465.1 of Agathobacter sp. Classification (GTDB taxonomy): domain Bacteria; phylum Bacillota_I; class Bacilli_A; order RF39; family UBA660; genus Onthocola_B. The sequence goes on from CAVGEW010000046.1 coordinate 13,816, forward strand.
TTCGATTCGAGCATTTTTCAAGCATGTTATGTTTGGCTTTTAAACGGTTCTTTTTATAATGATGTCAAAGAGTTTGAATCACTTGGCTATGTTCTACATGATATTCCGGCGGTTAAGGTTGTAGGAGATAATGAAGGTGTTAATTATGTATTAACATATAAAAGACAAAAATAAAAGGATAATGTTGTTTTTAAATAAAAATCATAATATAATTTAATTGGTGGTGCATAAATATGTATGAAAATAAAAAAATATTAATTTTAGGGGCAGCGAAAAGTGGTATTGCGGTAGCTAAATTGCTTAAAGACCATGGTAATGATATAGTTTTAACTGATTTAAATGATGTAGATGAAAAAGTAAAATTTGAATTAGAATCCAAAGGCATAAATATTGTCATAACAGATAATCAACTTGATTTAATTGACTCATCTTGGGATTTAGTTATTAAAAACCCAGCAATTATGGCTACGAGTCCTTTGATGGAAAAATGTAACGAATTAAATTTAAGTGTTGAAAATGAAATGGAAGTTGCTTATCATTTCTTGACTCAAGGTGTAAAGATTATTGGTGTAACAGGCTCTAACGGTAAAACAACGACATGTACAATACTCTATAATATGCTTAAATTATCTGGAAATAATGTTGTACTTGGTGGTAATATAGGAACTCCGCTTTGTGATTTGTTAGATAATATTAAAGAAAATGATATTCTTTTGCTTGAGATAAGTGACCATCAATTATGTGATTTGCATGATTTTAAAACAGATATAAGTATTTTAACTAATGTTTGTCCGACTCATTTAGATTATCATGGAACCTATGAACATTATAAAATAACTAAGAAAAAAATATTTAATAACCACAATGATAAAGACATTGCTATTATAAATAAAGATAATGTAGATGCCTATCAAATATCTTTGGACATTCCATCTAACAAAGAATATTTTAGTTATGAAGATTCACTATGTAAAGCCTATTATAAAGATAATTATATTTATTTAGATAATAAGAAAGTCTTAAATACTGAGGATATTCTTCTTAAGGGAAAACATAATATAGAAAATATAATGGCAGCTTTAATAGCGTGTAGCTACTTTAAAATAAATATAGATAAAATAAAAGAGTTTTTAAAAACATTCGGTGGTGTTGAGCACCGCCTAGAGTTTGTAAGGTGTGTTAATGGGGTATCTTATTATAATGATAGTAAATCTACTAATCCAACCTCGACAATCACAGCTTTAAAGACTTTCGACAAAAATGTCCACCTTATCCTTGGGGGTCTAAATAGGAATCAAGATTTTCATGAGTTAGATGATTATATTAAGAATGTTGCATATATTTACGCGGTCGGGGAAGTTACTGATAAAGTTTGTGAGTATGCAAGTGAAATGAATATTACCTGTTTCAAGGGATATACTTTAGAAAAAGCTTTAAAGTTCCTTATAACTAATGTTAAAAGCGGTGATATAGTTTTACTTTCCCCAGCATCATCTAGTCAAGACCAATATAAAAGATTCGAAGACCGTGGGGATGAGTTTAAAAGCTTAGTTAAAGAAATAAAAAAAGTCCAATAAGGACTTTTTGTTTTCTTTCTGGGATGCAATAAGGGAATCGAACCCTTGAATATCGGAGCCACAATCCGACGTGTTAACCACTTCACCAATTGCACCATGACCCATGTAAATTATAATATCAAAATTTTTTTCAAAAAGCAATACCCTAAACGTGATTTTTGTGATATTATTATATTATGGAGATGATAAAAAATGAACGAAGTTACAAAAGTTTTATGCGAAAGAAGAAGTATTCGTAAATTCAAGGATGAACAAATACCTCAAGATATCTTAGATGAAATACTTAAATGCGGTACTTATGCTCCGAATGGCAAAAGCAAACAAAGCGCTAAGATAGTGGTAGTCCAAAATAGAAAGTTAATCGAAGAAATAGCCAAAGTAAATGGAAGTTTTATTAATAAAGAAGGTTTAAATCCATTTTATAAGGCTCCAACGCTTGTTATAGTTTTTGCTGATAAAAATGTAATGACATATAACGAGGATGGTTGTGCAGTTATATCTAACATCATTAATGCGGCCTTTAGCCTAGGCGTTGACAGTTGTTGGGTTCATCGAGCTAAAGAAACATTTAAAACACCATTTGGTAAAGAACTTATGTCTAAGTGGGGCTTGTCAGATGATTATGAAGGTGTAGGTAACGTTGTCTTAGGTTATAGAGATATGATACTTCCTCCAGCAATGCCAAGGAAAGAAGATTACATTATCTTTGATAAATAGGTGAAGAATGAAAAGAGAACAAAGAGTAACCGTTCTTAGCATAGGTATTAATTCAATTATAACATTTATTAAAATATATGCTGGGATGATATTTAACTCTTATACTTTGATGGTAAGTGGCTATAATACTTTATGTGATACTATCGTAGATTTTACTGGCTTTTCTGGTTCAGTTTTTCGCTCAAGAAGGGCGAGTAGAAAAGAACCTTTTGGTTATGGAAAATATGAATGTTTATGTACTAGTTTTTTAGGCCTAATTATTTTACTTATAGGTATATTTATAATACTTAAAACCTTTTTCTTAGAATTTGTTTCTACAGATATAAAGGTTTTAGTAGTTCTATTAATATTAATTTTAGTTAAATATATGTTTAGTAATTATTTATTTAAAAACGCCAAATCAGTTCAAAGCGAAATGCTTATGGATATGGCTCATGTATCTTATTATGATGTCGTTTTAAATGTCTTGGTAGTATTCTTCACCTTTTTAGCTAATATAATACCTGTGTTTGATTTAATTGGTTCATTATTCTTAGGAACTATTATTATCTATAAAGGATTTAATATTATTTTAAATAATTATATATCTTTAAAGTGTCAAAATGTAAGAAGTAAAAAAGTAATTAAAAAACTAGAAACTATTATAAAGGATGGGGAAGGTATAAACTATTCCAATTGTACTTTGGTAAATGTTAAAAAGTATTATAAAGCTATCATAGAGATTGAGATAGATGATTCTGTAAGTTTGCATAACTTAATTTTATGGGAAGAGTATTTAAAAGATAATATTAAATCTAGTAATATAGATGTAAAATATGTAACTTTCTTGGTTTATAAAAATGAAAATGTGAAACTTTTGTGAAAATTAGCACTTGTACTTGACAAGTGCTAATTATAGTATTATAATGGTTTTGTTAGTTAGGAAAACTAACAAGAAAAAACATTTTCAAAGTATAAACATAAAAATTTTGAAAATATTAAATATGAAAGGAAGATGATATTTATGTTACCTAGTAGAATGTTTTTTGATGATATGTTAAGTGATTTTGAGAAGGAAAGTAAAATGAAATGTGACATCTTTGAAAAAGATGATAAAGTATTCATTGAAATGGATGTTCCTGGATATGATAAGAAAGATATCAAGGTTGAATGTAACAAAGGGAATATTGTAGTTAAAGCTGAACATCAAGAAAAAAAGGAAGAAAATAAGAAATATCTTCATAGAGAAAGAAAGATGTATGGCAAAGTTGAAAGAAGTTTCCATCTAGAAGATATAGATGAAGAAACTATGGAAGCTACATTTAAAGATGGAATACTAACAATTAGCGTTTCTAAAGTAGATGAAGATAAAAATAAGAAATATATCGAAGTTAAATAAGCTAGCTATTGCTAGTTTTTTCTTTTAATTCTTATAAATAAATGTTATAATCATTTTAAGGGAGGGCAACATGGAAAGATTACAAAAAGTTATAGCATCATATGGGTATGCATCTCGTAGAAAAGCCGAAGAACTTATTAAACACGGAAAAGTTTTAGTAAATGGCAAAGTAATAACAGAGCTTGGTACTAAGGTTGAACCTAGTGATATTATAAGTATAGATGGGGTAATAATTAATAAAGATGTAAAGCATGAATATTATTTACTTAATAAACCTCGTCAAGTAATAAGTAGTGCCTATGATAAAGAGGGAAGAATAACTGTTACAGATTTAATTAATACCGAGGCAAGAATATACCCTGTAGGTAGACTAGATTATGATACAACCGGATTAATTATATTAACTAATGATGGGGATTTTGCAAATTATTTAATGCATCCTAGTTATGAAGTAGAAAAAACTTATGTTGCAAAGATAAATAAAATACTTGATAAAGATGATATTAATAAACTTAAGAAAGGTATTGTTATAGATAATAGGAAAGTTGTTATTAAAAGATTTAAAATAAGAAAGAAAGATAATGTAAAGAATACATCTATCATTGAACTTACTATAGTTGAAGGTCGTAATCATATTGTCAAAAGAATATTTGAAAGCATGCACGTAGATGTTATAAAATTATCTAGGGTAGGTTATGCATTTTTAACTTTAGATGGACTTAAATCAGGTGAATATCGAAATTTAACTATTAAAGAAATAAAGAAATTATATGCTTTAAAGAAAGATAAGAATAATTAGGAAAGGTTAGTTATGAAAAGCAAAGTTTTTTTTACAAAAGAAATTACTACTGAGAGTTTAATTCGTATTTATGAGTATTTAAATCAGCCTTTAGAAGGCAGAGTTGCAGTTAAAATATCAACAGGTGAACCTGGAGGGCATAATTTTTTAAATCCTTTGCTTATTAAAGATTTAGTAAGTAAATTAAATGGCACCATTGTTGAGTGTTGTACTGCCTACGAAGGGAAAAGAGAAACTCCAGAAGACCACTGGAAGGTTATAAAAGACCATGGATTTTTGGCTATTGCTCCTTGTGATATTATGGATGAAGAAGGGCAAATAGCAATTCCTGTTTGTGGTGGTAAACATCTAGGTGGTGTTAATTATGTTGGTAGTCATATTGAAAATTATGATTCTATGCTTATGTTATCCCATTTCAAAGGCCATATAATGGGTGGTTTTGGGGGCGCTTTAAAAAACATGTCTATCGGGGTTGCTTCAAGAAATGGTAAAGCTTGGATTCACTCTGCAGGAAAAACAACAGTGCCTGAGGTGTGTTGGCAACTTGAAACTAAACAAGATGATTTTTTAGAAAGTATGGCTGAAGCTGACAAAGCAGTCGTAGATTATTTTGGCAAAGAAAATATCTTATATATTAATGTTGCAAACAATATTTCCGTTGATTGCGATTGTGATTCCAGCCCTATGGATCCACAGATAAGCGACATTGGCATTTTTGCATCACTTGACCCTGTTGCTTTAGATAAATGTTGTTATGATTCAATAATGAATTTAACTTGTGAAGAAGCTAATTCTTTAAAAAAGAGAATGCTAAGTAAGAATGCTATCCATATTTTAGAAGAGGCAAACAAACTTAATATAGGTAGTTTAGATTATGAACTTATAAACATAGACAAAGAGGTAAAATGAAAGAAGAAGAAATTATTAAAATACTAACTTTGGAAGGCAAGACTATATCAGCTATGGAATCTTGTACAGGCGGAGCTTTCGCAAGTAGAATAACTAATTGTTCGGGTTCAAGTGAAATAATTAAGTTTAGCGCAGTTACTTACTCTAATGAATTTAAAATAAAAATGGGTGTACCCAAGGAAGTAATTGATAAATACTCTGTTTATAGCCTAGAAACTGCAACTTCAATGGCACAAGCTATCGCTAGCTTTTCTAGTTCAAATTATGGCATAGGCATAACAGGCAAATTAAATAGGGGAGACCCTCATAATTTGGAAGGAGATATAAATACAGTTTATATATGTATATATAATAAGGATAAAGAAATAAATTATACTTATACTTTAAAGGTAAATAAATTAACTAGAAAAGAAAATAAAGAGGAAGTAATTGATTTTGTCATAGATAATCTTTATAAGATAATAAAAAGAGAACTATAATAAGTCCCCTTGGTAAACATTTCTTTTTGCCATTTCTTGGTCAATTCCATTCAAAACCATAAATTTTTTGATAAGCCATGTAGGTTCAATAAGGTCATTTAAAAGAGGATCCCCAGTGACTCGCATGACTACGACATCTTCATTTAAAAGTCTTAGTTGGTCTATGACAATATCTATATATTCTTCTCTTGTTAAGACATGGAATTTATTTTTTTCATAGTAATTTGCAAGTGGAGTATTTTTTGCTATATATAACATATGAATCTTTATTCCCTCTACATGGCAATCATTTACAAAACTGATGGTATTTATCATATCTTCTTTTGTTTCATAAGGTAGGCCATTTATAATATGGGCAACGGTAAATATATTTCTTTCATGTAATTTTTCTACAGCCTCTTTGAATATTTCGCTATCATGGCCCCTATTTATAAAGTTTAATGTTTTGTTATTACTACTTTGAAGACCTAGCTCAACCATAAGAAATGTTTTTTTATTTAATTCATCTAGGTAATCTAACCATTCATTTGATAAACAATCAGGCCTTGTAGCAATATCAATGCCAATAACTTTGGGTATTGTTAACAACTTATCAACATAATTTTTAACTAAGTATTTGTCATTGTAGGTATTTGTTCCAGATTGAAAATAGGGTATATATAAACTATTAGGCCATTTTTCCTCCATTATTTTTCTCCCCTTTTCAAATTGTGATAATACATCTAAAGTATTATCACTAATGCTAGCTACGGACTTATTCGCACAATATATGCATCCGCCAGTTTTTTGATTAGGACAAGAACTTTTAATATCAAGAGGCACTTTAAATACTTTTTGACCAAACTTCATTTTAAAAAAATAATTTAATGTATAATATCTTTTATTATCCAGTGTATTTTTAAACATAATTTTTCACCTACATGTATTTTATCATGTAAAATTACAAAATAAAAGTTGTTATTTTCAAATTTTGTGATATACTATTATTAGTTGCTGGAATAGCTCAGTTGGTAGAGCAATGCCCTCGTAACGCATAGGTCGTAAGTTCAAGTCTTACTTCCAGCACCATTTAGATTTATTCCCCGTATTTACGGGGTTTTATTATAAAGTTTTTATATTAACATAAACAGAAAGGTTGATATATATGGATGAACTAAAAAAATATGGTGATAATATTTATATAAATGATTATGAGAAATCTGTCTTAGGAAGATGTGATATTGATGTAGAAAGATGCAAAACAATCGCCGAAGTGTTACTTTTGGTAGATAGGTACCTAGATGATTTGGATAATGATGATGAGAAATATGATGAAATAGAGTTCGTTGCAAATAATTTAAGTGAAAGACAATATTATATGGAAAATAAATGATATGAAAAAAATAGTAGAGTGGTTATTAGAAAAGAAATATATCAAAATGACATGTTACGAAAATAACATGTCATTTTCTGTTTAATTTTCTTCTATTTTTTCGATTGCTGCAACAGGACAAGATGAAATAGCGTTTTCTAAATCTTTACTATCTAGATTGTCGCTACTTGTAGCTTGTGATAGACCATCTACTATTTCAAAATGTTCAGGGTCTATTGCTACGCACATTCCACACCCTATGCAATTTTCATTTACATTTAACTTTGCCATTCAAATCCTCCTGTTGTAATTATAATAAAAAGTTTAACAAAAATCAATTATAATCTTTAAAAAAAAGGCTAAATATGATATTATGAATATAGAGGTAAAGAAATATGGACTCAAGAATAAAAAAATATAATGAAAGCGAAAATATGTCAAGGGTGTCTAAAAATAGTGATTTGTATAAGCAAATTAACGATAGTGAGCTTGACCATTTTAGTGTATCTAGTAACGCTACAGTAATTGGTAATCAAGAAAGAGAAATAGATGTTGAACAAATAAAGAAGATACTTGACAAAAGATATAATGATAGACCTCAAAGAAGAAGTATAAGGGTAGAGCCTAAAGAAGAAGTAAGTAGACTAGAAAAAGAAGATACTAAAGAATATGACTTAACTAAAGTACTTGAGAAAGCTAAGGATGAAAAGGTTGAAACTTATGAAGAAAATAGGGCTAAGAAACTTAGAAATACTCAATATGATATATTAAATAATTTAAGTTTAGATGATGAAAAAGAAGAAGAAAAAGAACTTAATCCTGAAGAAAACTTAATGAATTTAATTAATACGATAACTATTAATGAAGCTAAGAAAAAAGAAGAAAAAGAACTTGACCCTCTAGATATTCTAACAGATTTAAAGGGTGAAGATGACACAAGTGTTTATGAAAGCGTTGAAACAAGTGTTAAAACTATCACCGAAATAAAAGAAAAAGAAGATAATAAAGATTCTATAGATAACTCTTTTTATACCAATAATTTATTTAAGAAAAAAGACTTTGAAGATGAAAATGACTTCGTAGATGATGAAAAAGTAGGTATAGGTATAAAAATACTTATTGTCTTAGTAATAATAGTCTTTCTCATAGGTTTATTTTTGTTTATAAAATCTATGAAATAAACATATTATTAAATATGAAAAGATTTAAGAAAAGAAAAATTGTAAAAATATCTAAAGTTATATATATGGTAATAACTTTGATATTTTTTTTTACAATTTTTCTTTTCTATTTATATAATAAAACAACTAATTCTAATTTAGTAGAGGCATCTTTTATAAAACTTAATGAATTTATGGAAAATTTTTTAAGTAATAACATAAATTATGACTTATTAAAAGATGATGTTATAAAAGATATTATTGTTATTAATAAAAATAATTCTGGTGAAATACTTTACGTTTCTTATGATATGGAAAAAGCTTATTATGCTTTAGATATAGTAACAAAGGAACTTGAACAAAGGATTAGTGATCTTGAAAGAGGTAAACTTGATATTGAAGATTCTAACATTTCTATGGGAAAGAATGGTATTGCTTTAAAAGTTCCTTTGTTACTATCTACATCAAGTATGCTTATTTCTAATTTAGGCCCTAGTATTTATGTACCTATCAATTTTGTAGGTTCCTTAATTACTAACATTAAAACAAAAATTACCGATTATGGTATAAATAATGCTTTAGTAGAAATATATATAACAATAGAACTTAAAACAAATTTATTAATACCAATTACAGTTAAAAACGAAAAGATAAACTATGATGTTTTGATTGCCTCAACTGTTGTTAATGGTAGAGTACCAAATGTTTATGGAGGCTTAATAGAAAGTAAGAGTAGTAGTTTAAGTATTCCTATAGAGTAAAATTTTTGTTATAAAGACTATGCAAAATATTAAAAATAATATATAATATTCTTGTGATTGATATGAATATAAATGTAAAAAAAGCAAATGACAATGAACTTAAAGAGGCTAATAAGTTATTAACTAAGTTAATTAAAGATGAAACCAAGTATGATAAGAACTTAAAAGAAGATATCATTGTAAATGAATATTATGAACATAAAAAAGATAATTCTATATTATTCTTTGCTTATGATAATAATGTTATTATAGGCTATATCTAATATATATTAGTGTTTCTGTATTAAGTGATAATCTAGTAGCTAAACACTTATATATGAAACATGGTTTTTTACCTCAGAAAGAAGAACTGTTTATAGGATATGAATCTGATTAATCTCATGAAGAAAAATAAACCAAATACCCTTGGTTTATTTTTCTTCATCTATATCATTAAACAATTCCTTAACAGGCACATCTAACGCCTTAGCAATCTTTTCTACCGTATCTAAAGAAAATTGTTTAGTGCAGCCACTTCTAGTTTCTATCTTTTTTAAATAATCGATGCTGATATTACTTTCCATTGCAAGTTTAACTTGAGTCCATCCCTTTAACTTTCGCCGTTTCTTAATGTTTTGGGCAACGATATAGTACAGATTATCTTTATTCATACATCATCCTTCTTACATTCAATATAATTTTCTCATAAAAATTTTACAAAAAATTTATGATATAGTACACTTTTGTAAAAAGTTGTGTTATACTTATGAAGAATGGAGTGAGAAAATATATATGAAAGATAAAAAATCTACATTATTAACAATAATAGCAATAGCAACTTTAGCCTTATTTATAGGAGGGGCAACCTATGCTTATTTCCAAGCCCAAAGTGACACTACAAAAAGTACGGCAATAAAGGTAGGTACATCTACAACAGATACACTTACTTTTTCAGTGGGTAATGCTATAA
>CAVGEW010000047.1:0-10383 GCA_963628465.1 Agathobacter sp.
TTCTGGTAAAAAGAAGAGACATACAACTAAAAATCAAATTATTATAGTTGAAGGTGCAAAACGAATTATCTAAAACTGTCATTCCCAAAAAGAAAAGTAAATTCCATGAACTTACTGATGAAAAAGAATTTAATAAACGATTATCATAAAAGCGAATTGCTATTGAACATGTTAATAGAGAATTAAAAATATTTAGAATTATGAAAGAAACTTATAGAAACCATCATAAAGCTTTCCGGACAGGTCTATTATTCTTTTTACAAAGCTTAGGTAAATCTTTAAAATAATAATTAGTTTTATCAGATTCATTTGCTTTAACAATATTTTCTTTTTCTATTCAAAAAAACTTTATTTAATTTATCTTTTGTGGTATGATTATTGTGTAAAAAGTATTTAAGGAGTAAGAAGTAATTATGAAAAGAGCATTAACTATAATAGGTAAAGTATTTTCCTTTATTGGAGTAACCATTGTTGTAATATTTATATCATTGGTACTAACTATTACCTTAATATGCCATGGGCCTAGTGAAAGCGCAAAAGAGTTATTTGCAACTACAATATTAGAAACAGGTCAGCTAAAGTTTTTAGCTAATGTATTCTTAAGTAAAGAAGAAATTGAAGAAATAGTTAATAAAAATTCACTACAAGATATGGATGCTGAAGTTGATACAGAATTAATTAATACTGAAGTAGATAAAGAAAAAGATTTGATTGAAATTAAAAAGGTAAGTGGAAATAACTTCGAAGGCACAATGATGATTGTAAATGACCCATCTAAGATAAGTATAGCGACAACTTATCCATGGAGTGAATATGGTAAAGAACTAGGTAATTTAGTAGATGATGCTGGTGCTATCGCTGGTGTTAATGGAGGTATTTACTACTCAAGTGCAAACAAAGGAGGAAGACCTCTTGGTGTAACAGTAAGTAACGGGGAAATTCAAGATATAAACCTAGGACTTGTTGGTCTATACATCATAGGTTTTGATGAAAACAATTTACTTAGAATAATTAATCTTGAGGGTATGAATAAAGCTAGTGTTGAAAAAATGATTAAAGAAGAAAAAATCCGTGATGCTATATCATTTCAGGAAGAATCATCAGATAAAAATAATCATTTTGTTAAACTTATAATAAATGGTGAAAAAAGAGAACTAAATGGTATGGGAAGTGGAGCAAATCCTCGAACTGCCATTGGCCAAAGACAAGATGGAAGTGTTTTAATTCTTGTAACAGATGGCCGAGGTAAAAATGGTCACTTAGGAGCTACTGCATCCGACTTAATCGAAGTAATGAGTGAATATGGTGCAGTAAATGCTGCAAACTTAGATGGAGGTAGTTCTTCATCAATGTACTATAACAAAGAATATTTAATGACTAGTGTAACCTTCTATTACTCAAATTCCTCATGGAGGTTACCAACAGCATTCGTAGTAAAGGATAGTTAATTATGGCAAGTAAAAGAAGAAGAAATACATTATTTAAAAAGAGTTTACTTATATATACAGGTATAGCAATAATTTTATGTATAGCATTTCTAGTATATATGTATAAAACTTTAATAACTTACGAACAAAATCAAACAACTACATTTATTAAAAATACTATTAAAGAGTTAGATGATGATACTTTGAAAGGCTTTCTAAAAGATAATAATCAAGATACAACTTTATTAGATGAATATAGAGAAATAATAAATGATGAAGATGTTTTAGTACTTAAAAAAGGAGAAAATACTTTTGAAGTAAGCTTAAATGATAGAATATTATTTAATATTGAAACTAAAACTTTAAGAACAGAAACTAAACTAGGAATGTTTAGTTATGATATAAGAGAAGTAACTAAAATAGAACCTAACTTAGAAAGGGGTTTAATGTATGTAGATGTAATTGTACCATCTAATTATAAAGTAGAAATAGATGGCAAGGAAGTAACCTCTGATAAAAAAGAACAATATAAGAACTTAGATTATATGTATCAAAATGGTTCAATGCCTTATATAGTTACTTATGAAGTAAATAATTTGTCTAAAGAAGCTGATGTAAAAGTTTTAGATGAGTATGGTAAAGAAACTAGTTTAAAGAAAAGTAAATTTACTTATAAATTAGAAAAGAACTATTTATCATTTGATACATATGATGAAGCAAAAGAGTATCTAAGTAGTGAAGTAGATATATGGGATTTTGCTCATAAATGGAGTTTATTCTTAACCAATGATTTACAAGGTTTGTCTCATGGTTATAATACAATAAAGGATTATTTTATTGAAGGAACAGAGATGAATACAAGAGCCTATAATTGGGCCCATAATATAGATATTATGTTCACAAGTAGACATACACTAACAAATCCACCATTTACAGATGAAAAATTAAGTAACTTTACAATATATAGTAAGAATGCCTTTTCTTGTGAAGTTTATTTAAATAAACACATGATAGTAGGTGGTAAAGAACAAATAGATACAATGCATGATTATATATATTTTATAAAAGATAACGATACATGGAAAGTAGTAAATATAAAGGCAGGGGAATAAGATGAATAAGGATATCGTAGTATTAATACCAATTTATAATCCAAATGAAGAAATAACAGATGAATTTTTAGATAAATTAACAAAGAAGTTTGCTAATATTGTATTTATCAATGATGGATGTAGTGAAGTTCATGATAAATACATGAAAAAACTTGCGAAGAAATATCCAGTTTTAAAACATAATATCAACTTAGGAAAGGGTAGAGGCTTAAAAAATGGGATTAATTATATATTAAATAATTATCCTGATGCCAAAGTTTTAGTAACGGCTGATTGTGATGGGCAACACAGTCCTAAGGATATTAAAAAATGTGCCGATACCGCCAAGAAGAATTTAGATTCTTTAGTACTTGGTGTCAGAAATTTCTCAGAAGAACATGTACCTAAAAGGTCTAGATTTGGGAATGTAATAACTAAAAATGTTTTATATTCCCTTGTAGGTCAAAGCGTTACCGATACTCAAACCGGATTAAGAGCAATGTCACTTGATGTTGCCAGAAATTTAATTGATGTTGAAGGCGAAAGATATGAATATGAAACTAATGTCTTAATTGAAGCTAAAAACAAAAAAATAAAGATTAAAGAAGCTTTGATAGATACTATATACATTGATGACAATAAAACAAGTCATTTTAATCCTATAAAGGATTCTATCAGAGTATATAGATTGTTTACTTCTTATATACTATTTACTTTATTTGCTTATATTATAGAAACTATAATATTTGCTAAGACTTATAATGTAAATTCTAACTTTTATGTAATACCTTTATTTCTATTCTTAAGTAAAGTTGTATCATGTATATTAAAGATGATGTTTAATAATCATGTTGATGTAAACTATGTTATGGTAAATTATATAATCACAGCTATTACATTATCTTTAGTACCTAGTCATGTTATTTTGATTAAAGTTATTTTAGATATAATAATCTTTATACTAAGTTTATTCTTTAAATATATTCCTAAGAAGAAAGACTAAAGTAATATAGTAAAACCCTAAATAGATTTTCTATTTAGGGTTTTTATTGCAAAAAAATGGTCGGGAAGACAGGATTTGAACCTGCAACCCCTAGGTCCCAAACCTAGTGCACTACCAAATTGTGCTACTTCCCGATACTATAAAATGGTACGCCCAAAGGGATTCGAACCCCCAACCTTTAGATCCGTAGTCTAACGCTCTATCCAGTTGAGCTATGGGCGCGTTTACTTCAGGTGCAATAACATTATAGTACAATAATTCTATTAAAGTCAAGGATTTTATTCTTGTTTTTCTAAATTTCATCAAAAAACTAAGACATTTGGTCTTAGTTTTACTAAAAGTTAGGCTTGATTAACTTCCATGATAACAGGAAGTATGATAGGTTTGCGACCTGTTAGATTGTTAATAAAGGGAAGTAGTTCTAAGATTATTTGATTTTTTAAATCAATATAGCTATATGGTGCTTTACTTAAAGCATTGTTAGCTACTTCACTTATCTTTCTTTCAATCTTTTGCATTAATTCTTGATTTTCATTAACAAGTACAAAACCTCTTGCGGTTACATTAGGCTTTAGCAAAAGCTTTCTTTGTAAGGTATTTATATTAAGGATTGTAATAAGTATTCCATCTTGACTCATTAACTTACGATCTTTGATTACAACAGAACCTATATCACCAACTCTTGAGCCATCAACGTAAACATCGCCAGCTTGAACAGTCCCAGCTTTTCTTACTTTACCATGTAAAAGTTCGATTACATCACCATTAGCACATATAAATGTATTTTCAGGCTTAACTCCACATTTAATTCCAATTTCGGTGTGTTTTTTAAGCATTCTGTATTCTCCATGCATTGGCATAAAATACTTAGGCTTAACAATCCTAAGCATCCATTTTAATTCTTCTTCTTTTGCGTGGCCTGATGTGTGAACATCACTAAATTCGGAATTTGTAAATACCCGAACACCTTTTAAATAGATTTTATTAATAATTTTGTTTATACTTTCAGCATTTCCAGGGATTGGGCTAGATGAAAAAATTACTAAATCATCATTTAAAAGAGATATTTGTTTATGTTGGCCGTTGGCAATGCGGGATAAAGCGGCAAGTGGTTCGCCTTGGGAACCTGTGCAAAGAATACATATTTCATTTCTTTTTAGTGATTTTGCCGTATTAGCATCAATAAACATCGTTTTATCTGTTAAAAGACCATTATTTAGAGCAAGTTCGATACTATTTTCCATACTTCGTCCAAAAACAATTATCTTTCGATTATACTTTTTGCAACTTTCAACAATATGTTTAATCCGATATATATTTGATGCAAATGTTGCGATGATAACTCTTCCGTGATGTTTACTAATCATATCGTTAAGTGTTCCATCAACAGCACTTTCACTTTTTGAATAACCTGTGGTTAAAGCATTTGTCGAATCGCTAAGGAGTAAAGTAACACCTTCAGAACCAAATTTAGCCATCTTGTGAATATCCGCCATTGGGCCTACTGGAGTTAAGTCAAACTTAAAGTCACCAGTTTCAAATATTGTGCCGTTTGGAGTCTTGATAACTATCGCATAACTATCTGGGATAGAGTGGGTTGTATTAATAAATGATATATCAAAGTATTTAGTTTTAACATTTACACAAGGCATAATGATTTCATAGTTTTCATACTTGATATTTCTTTCAACAAGCTTTTTTTCTATCAAATCTTTAGCAATCTTTGGTGTATAAATTACCGGTATATCAATAGCTTGAAGTAAAAAGGGAATACCTCCGATGTGGTCTTCATGACCATGGGTTATAAATAAACCCTTTATTTTGTCAATGTTTTTCTTTAAATATGATATATCTTGAATAACATAATCAACACCAAGTAAATTATCTTCAGGAAACATAACACCGGCATCTATTATAAGCATTTCATCATCATGTTCAACAACATACATATTTTTTCCAACTTCACCTAAGCCACCTAAAGCAATAACTTTCGTGGCAATATTATTTTTATTTTCCATTATAAAAAATTCCTTCTTTCTTAAAATTAAATTAATTCATAAAGTTACTGAACTGGGTTAATTATAGCAAAAAAATAAGCTTATGTCTATATAATTGATAAAAAAAGTTAAAATGGCCTTGAAAAAAGATTAATAATAAGGTATAATAAATTTATATTATAAAAAATAAAGGGGCTGATAATATGAATGGACAAGATCCTAATTTAAATAACGGTTTAGGTGGGCAAACTTTAGGTATGGCAAATCCAAATGTAGTGCCAAATACAGCAGAAAATCCTGTGCCAAATCCAAGTGTGGTGCCAAATACTGCGGTAAATCCTGTGCCAAATCCAATGCCGCTTGAAAATAATAGTCAAGTAGACAGTTTAGGAACAATGCCAAGTGAACCGGTTGCTAGGCCAATTCCAGGTACTGAAGGATTAATGCCAAATAATATAAATGATAATAATTTTACTCCATTAGGTAATGTAAATGGTTTTACTAATTCAAGTAAAATGGAAAATATAGGGGCAATGCCACCTCAAGGTGAAAAGCCAAAGAAAAAAGGCAAAATAGGTAAAATATTATTTGTTTTATTAATAATTCTTTTGATGTGCGGGGTAGCATTCGGAGTATATTATTTTTTAAGTATAAGTAATAAGATAACTGTTACTACAAAGACAGTAAGCATCGGAATAGGGGAAACAGTACCTGACAATGTAAAAGAATTTGTAACAGTTACTAAAGGTAATATAGATAGTTGTAGCGTTAATACCAAAAATGTAGACCCTAATATCATTGGGGAATATGAAGTTACTGTAACCTGTGGTGATGATACTTATAAAACTAAGATTGTTGTTAGTGATAAAAATGCTCCAAAAGTTGATTTAAAAATAGCGTTTAAAACTATAAATAGTACTGTTTCCGTATTTGATTTTGTTACACTTTGTATAGATGAAACTGAATGTAGTGAATTAGCCTTCGCTGATGAAACTAAGGTAAATGAGTATCTTACAACACCTGGAGGACCTTATGAAGTAGTAATCGAAGCTAAGGATAAATACGAAAATAAAGCAAGTTATACCACTTTTCTTTATGTAACGGCCTCTGAAATAAATTTATTTGCTAACTTTGTAAGTCCTGAGGAAACACTTACAGATTATAAAGCTAAAAAGACAGTAACTGATGTCTTTGCTATAGGTGGAAGTTTAGAATTCTTAAACGTTGCAAGGCGAGATTATAAATATGTTTTCGAAGATGAAACTGCCTATAATGAAGTAGTTAAAGAAAAAAATGATACGATAACTTTTGATGGAACTACGGGCTTAGCTATATATGATGATGAAAAACTTACTTTAACAATATCAAATGATTTAAGCCTAGAAACATTAAAAAGTGAAAATAATGGGGCATTTCCCATAACTTATCAAGAAATTCAAGTAATATATAAAGATACTAAAGGGTATACACCTATATTTTTAACTAAGTATCATGATGAAAGTGAAGAATAAAGTTTAATTAATATAAAAAATATTATTCATGTTAATGGTGTAAAATGAGATAGAAATATCTCATTTTACTGTTATAAAAGATTTTATTTAAAATAATGAATTTGCTATTTAAAAATAGCAATATATGTGGTACAATCTATATGTAAAAAGCGAGGTTAGAAAAATGGTTTATATTTTTGGACATAAAAGTCCTGATACTGATACAGTGTGCTCTAGTATAGCACTTTCTTATTTAAAAAATGAAAAAGGAGAAAAAACAGCTCCAAAAGTCTTAGGTAATATTAATAATGAAACCAAGTTTGTGCTTGATTATTTTAAAGTAGCAGTCCCTAGTTATTTGAATGATGTCAAGGTTAGAATAAAAAATATTAAATATGATAAAAAAGCTTATATTAATGAAGGTTGTTCTATCGATGCAGCGTTTAAACTTATGCAAAAGAGAAATATTACAGCGATTCCTCTTATAGATGATAAAAAAATTCTTACAGGTTATGTTACTTTAAAAGAATTAGCCAAATATTTAATAAATGGAGATAGAGATTATGTTGACACTACGCTTGATAATATAATTGATACAATAAATGGTAAAGTTATCGTAAAATGTGATGATGAAATTGCTGGTAGAATCCATATCGCTGGTCTTAGTTTTAAAGCTTTAGAGCAAGTTGTTAATTTAAGTAATGATGACATTTTAATTGTTGGAGATAGATACAAGGTATTAGATTATGCTATTAAGTCAAAGGTTAAGTTAGTTATAATTCCTTTAAATGTTAATTTAGATACAAAAGTTATTATGAAAGCTCGGGAAAATGGAGTTAACATGATTGCATCAGAACTTGATAGCTTCCAAATTGCTACGAAAATAACATTAAGTAATTATATTAAAAACATCAATATTAATAAAAGCCCTGTGACTGTTCACAATGAAGATTATTTTTCAGATTTTAAAACAATGACACACAAGGTAAATCATACTAATTATCCTGTTATTAATAATAAAGGTGAATGCCTTGGTTTAATAAGACTAACCGGACCAAATGATTATGAAAAACAAAAGGTAATTTTAGTTGATCATAATAATTTAGCCCAATCTGTTGATGGAATTGAAGAAGCTGATATACTTGAAATAATTGACCACCATAATCTTGGTGCCATTGGTACTAATGTGCCAATTAATTTCCGTAGTAAACCTGTCGGTTGTACATCGACGATGATATATGATTTATATAAGGAAAACAAGGTTGCTATTCCTAAAGATATCGCTGGTTTAATGCTTTCTGCTATTTTATCTGATACTCTTCTTTTAACTAGCCCAATCACCACAGAAGATGATAGGTTTGCTGCAGTAAAACTAGCGAGCATTGCTAAAGTTGATATTGATAAATATGGATTAGAAATGATTAAAGCTGCTTCATCTATCGAAGGTATGAGTGCTAGAGACTTAATAAAAAGTGACTTTAAAAACTATGTTGTAGGCAATAAAACATTAGGTATTGGTCAAGTAGTGACTCTTGATTTTGATAAAATAATGGAAAATATGGATGAATATATACATATTTTAGATGAAATGGTAGACACTAACTATAATACTGTAGTTATATTTATTACAGATATTATTAAAAATGGTTCTTATGTAATTTACAATACTAAGGCCAAAGATATTATCGAAGATGGATTTGGACTTAAAGATATTAAGGAAGGAATATTTATTCCAAAGATAGTATCTAGAAAGAAGCAAATACTTCCAAGTATTCTAAGTGTTATGGAAGATAAAAAATAGAAAAGGTGATTATATGAAGGCACTTATTACTGGAGCTTCAAGTGGAATAGGTAAGAATATGGCCTACGTTTTAGCTGAAAAAGGAATTGATTTAATACTTGTTGCTCGAAGTGAAGATGAAATGCTTAAGATAAAGGATAATGTAAAAGTAAATGTTGAAGTAATTACGCTTGATTTACTTAAAGAAAAGAATGTTTATAAACTATATGACTTATGTAAAGATAAAGACTTAGATATAGTTATAAATAATGCCGGATTTGGTTTATTTGGTCTATTTACTGAAACAGATTTGGATAGAGAACTAGAAATGATAGATTTAAATATTAAAGCATATCATATTCTAACGAAGCTATTTTTAAAAGATTTTGTAGAAAAAGATCATGGTTATATATTAAATGTAGCATCAAGTGCAGGTTTTATGGCTGGTCCAAGGCTTAGTACCTATTATGCAACCAAAAATTATGTTTTAAAACTTACTATGGCTATTAATGAAGAGTTAAGACAAAGTGGTAGTCATGTTGTGGTAAGTAGCCTATGTCCGGGACCTGTTAATACTAATTTTAATAAAGTAGCCCAAGGCGAATTTAGTATTAAAGAAGCTAGTCCTAAGTATGTTGCTGAGTATGCTATAGACAAATTATTTCAAAAAAAGATGCTTATCGTGCCTACAACAAGAATAAAAATGGGAATATTCTTACTCAGATTAATTCCTTATAGGTTACAATTAATTTATTGTTATCATATCCAGGGTAAAAAATTAGGTGTAAAAAAATAGTTTCGTAAGTCATGAAACTATTTTTTTATTTCTTTAGACAACATAGTATAAGTATCTGTTATTTTCTTTTGCTCTTCTTGCTCTAATTTATAATAACCTTTATTATATGCTAAACCAAATATATCTTTAACAAGTTTGTTTAATTCTTTAAACATTTTAAAATATTTGTCATATAAGTATTTACAACTTGCTTCATTTAAAGCATAAGTCATATTAACCGACATACATTTTTCTGTTTCAAGAATATCCATTAAAAAGTCTTTATCATTCATTAATTTCACTTCCCAACACATCAAGTAGTTCTTTAGCATTTTCTTCATGTAAAGTTATTAACTTATTAACTATGTTCATAATATCTAAATCACTTATATACTCGCTATAAACATTAAATTTTTTTAGTGCTACTATATTCCAATTAAACATATCTTTTATATAAGATAAATCTTTAGTAGAAATCATACTTGGCACATTCATTAATATCACCTTCCTATATGTAGTATGGCTATATTTTCTTAAAATATATTGTTAATATTTGTCAAAAATATTATTAGACCTATCCGGAAAGCTTTTTGATGGTTTCTATAAGTTTCTTTCATAATTCTAAATATTTTTAATTCTCTATTAACATGTTCAATAGCAATTCGCTTTTGTGATAATCGTTTATTAAATTCTTTTTCGTCATCAGTAAGTTCATGGAATTTACTTTTCTTTTTGGGAATGACAGCTTTAGATAATTCGTTTTATACCTTCAACTATAATAATTTGATTTTTAGTTGTATGTCTCTTCTTTTTACCAGAA
>CAVGEW010000048.1:0-14884 GCA_963628465.1 Agathobacter sp.
TACTTAGACAGATAACTTATTTTATGTATAATAATTATTCTAAATTTATTTGATAAATTAATTTTATATAATATTGATTTTTTTTATAACCTTATTTATATTTATAATAATGATATATATACACGCATATATCCTTATATTTATATATAATAAGGATATATGCGTGTATGCAAGAAAAATATAAGGTCCCCTATTAAAATAAAGGCTTGATAGGGGACTAGTCATTCTTTTGAAATAATAGAGAAAACAGGGTTGCTATAACTAACATCCATATTGTATCTACAATTAATTTACTTAATACTAAATTTAAATCTAATAAATTATAAAGGATATATACAAAGAAACAAGATAATATTATTCTAAAAATTTTTTTTAGTAAAAAAAGTATGTTTCTATATAATAAGTTATTCTTATAAACAGTTTGATAGTTCATTGCAATATGGGCAAATATCCCTACTACTTCGGAAACTAATGTTGCTACTATTATGCCTTCTAAGTCATTCGCAGAGTCTCTTATATAAAATATTATTATAAATAATATCAATGATATTAAATATGGTATTAATGATTTAATAATATAGGGAATTAAGCTTTTAAAATAAGGTATTGCTTTAAAACTAGACTTCCCTACTCTCTTTTTATTTTTTCGCCAGATAGTTTTAATATCATTTTCTTTGATAGGAATATTCTCATTTATTGCCGTAATTAAGTAATTATCTGGATTATTTTCTTTATCTAAGGCTTGTAATAACTTATTAAAAAGCTCAATATTAATAGCTTTAATATCGGGTATTACACTTTTAAAATTAGTATTAAATAAGCAGTTGAATAACTTATTGACTGTCTTTTCACCAAAGCCATAATCATCATTAACGCCGGCGATTATAGTACTTGTGTTTTTAGCTGAGTCAACAGCACATTTTACAATATCATCCCTTGTTGTATTTACTATATCATCTATGAAAACAATAGATTTTATATCTAATTTCTTTGCTTTTATATAATCATTTATTTCATATAAATAATCATAAGTATGACCGTTTACTATAGTAATATTATCTATATTAATTACTTTATTACTTTTATTACAAATAATAATATTACTAAATACTTCCTCTACTCTATTTAGTGCATCAATTAAATCATTCGAAGCACTATTATACCAATTAATTATTATTAATACATCTTTATTCATTCTAAACACCTTAAATTAATTTTAACACCATATTTAACATTAGTAAAGAAAAAAAGAAGCCTTAAGCTTCTTTAGCGCCCGATTTAAAGTAAAGTGATTTTAAAATCACTTTACATATTTTTTAAAAGTTTTGAATTCTGGGGCATCTTCAAGGTCAGTTTTAGCTAAATCTTGAAGTAATGATTTTTGTTTTCTATCAAGTTTCGTAGGCATTATTATATTTACCACTGCATACATATCACCTTTGCTAATTTTATTTGGGCATTTAATACCCTTGCCTTTTACTTTTAGCTTAGTATAATTTTGAGTACCAGCCTTTATTTCAAGTATAATATTGCCGTAAAGAGTTGGTATTTCTTTTTTACAACCAAGGATTGCATCTGTAATAGTGATAGGTACTTCAAGATAAATATCAGCACCATCTCTTTCAAATAAAGGGTGTTCTTTAATTTTAAATTCTAGGAACACATCACCATTTGGGCCTCCATTTAAGCCAGCATTTCCTTTGCCAGATAATCTTAATTGATATCCTTCGTCAACACCTTCAGGAATAGTAACAGTGAGTGTTTTAACTTTTTCTACACTGCCACGACCTTTGCATTCATCACAGGTAGATTCATAAGTTTTGCCACGGCCTTTGCAATCCGGGCAAGTCTTTTGAGTTTGCATATAGCCAAATATAGTTTGAGCTTGTTCAAGGACTTTACCGGCACCTCCACATGTTCGGCATGTTTTTTCGTTAAATCCCCCTTTGCCTTTACATTTAGGGCATTCACTAGTTAAATTCAATTTAATATCTTTTTCACAGCCAAAAGCGGCTTCTTCAAAAGATAAATTTAAAACTACTCGTATATTTTCACCCTTAGCAGGGCGTGCTTGAGCTCTCGTATGTCCAGTGAAACCTGAGAAACCTCTAAAGCCGCCACCAAATAAATCACCTAAGATATCTTCAAGGTCGATATCACCCATGTCAAAGCCTGAGAAACCTTGGGCTGAACCACCACCATTTTCAAAAGCAGCATGGCCAAATTGGTCATATTGACGCCTTTTGTTAGCATCAGATAAAACAGCATAAGCTTCGCCAATTTCTTTAAATTTTTCTTCAGCTCCCGGTTCTTTATTAATATCTGGATGATATTGTTTAGCTAATTTTCTAAAAGCTCTTTTTATTTCTTCATCTGAAGCTGTTTTGCTAACACCTAAAATTTCATAATAATCTTTCTTATTCATAATTTACTCCTTTCCTGCAACAGTAATATTTTCTAAAAGAATAGATGGAGCATTTACACAAAGACTTGTCTTAGATAAATCACTACCAACTTCAAGAACATTTGTGAATACTTCAAAAAAGTTTGTTGAGAGAATAATCATATTTAAACCCTTTGTAATTTTACCATTTTCAACTAGTAATCCTTCCGCTTGAACAGATATAATACCTGTTTTTGTATCTACGCCAGCATGAAAACCATAAGCTTCATCAATAATAATACCATTATCTAATAGCTTAACTAGTTCTACAAAAGATTTTGTACCTTTTTCAATATATAAATTATTAATGCCATCAGCATTACCTGTCGGAGTTCTATCAAGTTTAATAGCATATTCTAAATTATTTATCTCTTGCTTAAATATACCTTTATCAACAAGAATTTGTCTATTTTTAATAGTTCCCTCACTATCAAAGTTACTACTAACAAGGCCTTTTGGTGAATCCTCAATAATAGTTATTTTATCACTAAATATTTTACTATTTAATTTATCTGTTAATACTGACTTTTTCAAATAAATACCTTTACTGTGAAAAGACTCACTAAAAGTAGATAATATACTTTCTACAACATTATTAGTAAGTAACACTTTATACTTATCTGTTTTAACAGAATCACTATTTAACTTTATTAATAAAAATTCGAGTCTTTTAAGTAAATATTCTTTAAATTCATCAAAATCATAATCTTTAGTAAAATAACTTACATAAAGAACCCTGCTTACATTCTCTTCTATCGTAATTGCAGCACCATAAGAACAAAAATAAGTTTCTTCTGCCATATTACAATCGTTATTTATAATAGATTTAGCATTATCATAATAAGAAAAACTTCCTTCGATAGTTTTAATACAAGGATATTTTTCTTTTAATGCATTTAGACTTATTAAATCTTCTTTAACTATATTAAAATCAATTTCTTTATTACATCTTGCCTCATTTTTAAAACTGCCTTGACATAATCTATTGGTATTTTTATTATCTGATGTATTAAATATTTCTTCAATAGTATCTAACAAACTATCTATATTATCTAGACTTTCCGTAGTTATTTTAATGCATCTTTCATTTTTGATAGCTTTTATAAGATAACTAGTTACATCTGTGATTTGAAATAATTTTATTTCATTATCTAAAGAATTTATATCAGTACATTTATCTTTTACTTTAAATACTTCAATTTCCAGATTTCTTTTAAGTCCTTCTTCAATTAATTTATGCACTTTTTTCACCTCCGACTAGGATACTACTAACCTTTATCCTTGGCATACCAACATTCACAGGTACAGAACCACTTATAGACCCACACATTCCTTGGCCTAAATCAAGGTTATCGCCAACCATTACAACATTTTTTAAAATATCTTTGCAATTGCCAATTAAACTTGCTGATTTTACGCATTCGGCTATTTTACCATCTCTTATCATGTAAGCTAAATCACAAGCAAAGTTAAAGTCGCCAGTCTCAGGTGAGACAGAACCTCCGCCCATTCTTTTGGCATATAAGCCAAGTTTAATATCTTTAATCATATCTTCAAAAGAATCTTTACCTTTTTCAAGATAGGTATTATTCATTCGAGAAGTTGGGGCATATAAGTAACTTTCCCTTCTTGAACTACCAGTTAGCTCCTTACCCATTTTTCGATTATTTATTTCATCGATTAAGTATCCCTTTAATATACCATTTTCAATTAAGATATTTCGTTTAGTTTCTCTTCCTTCATCATCTATAATACTAGTACCCCATTCATCTGTGAGAGTACCGTCATCAGTAATACTAACCTTTTCGTTTGCAATTTTATTACCTAAATCATGACTTAAAACTGATAAACCATCCGCAACAGAAGTTGCTTCCATAGCATGGCCACAGGCTTCATGAAATATAACACCCCCAAAGCCGTTTTCAATAATAACTGGCATATCACCACCAATACATGGCTTAGCATATAACTTATCTATTCCCTCGCTAACTAATTCAGGTATTACTTTATCAAAATCTATTTCATCAAGTAAATCCAGCCCAATAGTTTTACCATAAGAATAGGTGTCATTGCAAGTTTTATCTTTGTCTTTAAAACCCACAGTAATATAAAGTCTTGTTCTTTCTCTTTCTTCAGATTTATGCAAGCCATTTTCCCTAGCTATAGTTACATTTTGTTTTACATTTTGTAAAATAATATTTACTTGATTAATTCTTTCATCTTTATTTCTTATTTTAGTATCTAATTCATTAAATAAATGTTTAACATCTTCACTTGTATAATGTGTAATATTGTTATTTTTGTATTTCTTTATTCTATTTAAATCAACATAGTTATATATTACTTTGCTTTTAACATTGTTTCTTAACTCTTTTATAATAGAATTTACATTTTTATTGCTTAAATCATTAGTCGCAGCATAATAAACATTATTATCTTTAGCTAGTCTAAGCCCTATACCACTTGCAAAATTTATGCTAAAATTATCTAAATTGCTATCTATATAATTATAAGTGGTGGTCTTTTTATTTTCGACAAAAATTTCTGCGAAATCGCCACCTGTAGCTAACATACTTTCAAGCATATTTTCTAATCTATTCTTTTCCATATTTCTCCTTTAAACGGGTAAAAAGAGAGTTAAGACGCTCTCTTTTATCCTAATTATTTTTTTTATTTTTCTTCGTAAGTGGCATCTTCAACTTTTTCATGGTCATCACCACTACCTGCATTATCTTTAGCGGCTTGTTCATATACTTTTTGAGCTAAATCCATAGCAACTTTATTTAATTCTTCGCTAGTAGTTTTAATTTTATCAATGTCTGTTCCCTCCAAAGCTTTTTTAGCTTCTTCAAGTTTTTCTTCTGCATTTTTCTTATCATCTTCAGTAATTTTATCGCCTAAATCAGATATAGCTTTTTCAGTAGCAAAGACAATACTATCCGAATTATTTCTTATTTCTGCTTCTTCTTTACGTTTTTCATCGGCTTCTTTATTTGCTTCAGCTTCTTTCATCATCTTGTCAATTTCTTCATCAGTAAGGTTTGTAGATGATGTAATTGTTATTGATTGTTCTTTGTTTGTACCCAAATCTTTAGCTGTAACATTAACAATACCATTGGCATCTATATCAAATTTAACTTCAATTTGAGGAACTCCTCTTCTTGCTGGTGGCAAGTTAGTTAATTGGAAATTTCCAAGAGTTTTATTATCACCTGCCATTGGTCTTTCACCTTGTAAAACATGGATATCTACAGCTGGTTGATTATCTACAGCAGTTGAGAATACTTGTGATTTGCTTGTTGGAATTGTAGTATTTCTTGGAATTAAAACAGTCATAACATTACCTAGAGTTTCAATACCAAGGGAAAGTGGTGTAACATCAAGTAAAACGATATCATCAACTTCACCAGTTAAAACTCCACCTTGAATAGCAGCACCCATAGCTACAACTTCATCTGGATTAACACTCTTATTTGGTTCTTGGCCAAGTTCTTTTTTAACAAGCTCTTGGATATATGGAATACGACTTGAACCACCAACCAATATAACTTTATCAATATTTTTAGCACTCATGCCAGCATCTTTTAAAGCTTTTTTAACTGGTTCAAGAGTTGAATCAAATAAATCGCGGCATAAATCTTCAAATTTAGCTTTAGTTAAATTCATATCCATATGAACTGGTCCTTCATCATTTTGAGCAATGAATGGAAGGCTTATTTGCGTTGTAGTCATACTTGATAAGTCTTTCTTAGCTTTTTCAGCAGCATCTTTAATTCTTTGCATTGCCATGGTATCTTTACTTAAATCAATACCATGTTCCTTTTTAAATTCAGAAACTAAATAATCTGTAACTCGAGCATCAAAGTCATCACCACCAAGGCGATTATTACCGCTTGTTGCTTTAACTTCAAAGACACCATCACCAAGTTCAAGGATTGAAACATCGAATGTACCTCCACCTAAGTCATAAACTAAGATAGTTTGTAATTTATCTTGTTTATCTAATCCATATGCTAAAGCGGCAGCTGTTGGTTCATTGATAATTCTTTCAACTTCAAGTCCGGCAATCTTACCAGCGTTTTTAGTAGCTTGTCTTTCAGCATCATTAAAATATGCAGGAACTGTAATAACTGCTTTAGTTACTTTTTCACCAAGATAACTTTCGGCATCTTTCTTTAGTTTTCCTAGTATCTTAGCACTAATTTCTTCTGGTGTCCATTTCTTTCCTCCAGCCTCAACTTTTTCACTAGTACCCATTTTTCTTTTAATTGAAGAAATAGTATTTTTAACATTAGTTACCGCTTGTCTTTTAGCAACTTCCCCAACTAATTCTTCATCACCTTTAAAAGCTACTACTGATGGAGTTGTTCTATTTCCTTCAGCATTAGCAATAACCTTTGGTTCTCCCCCTTCAAGTACTGCAACACATGAATTTGTAGTACCTAAATCAATACCTATTATTTTACTCATATTTAATCATTCCTTTCATTATTTATAGGTAAATTATTTGCCCATTTAAGTAGCAAATTATTTCTTCTTTTAATTTCTTTTTCTAATTCTTCACTAGATATTTTTTTGCCGTCTTCATAATAATAAATATTACTTTCTAAGACGTCATTTTTATAATTAAATGTATCAGGCAAAGAAGTAAAACTATATTCTTTCTTAAACTTTATATAGATTTGACTCAAACTTGCAGGTGTAACAAGGCCAAAAGTTTTATCATTTTTATCAACTACAATGCTATTCTTAAAATCATCCTTTTCATCTAATCCTTCCAATAAATCAATTTCACATTCTTGGCGATGATAATCAAGAAGCTTATTATGTCCTGCACATGATGCCAATGTTTGATAACCTTTTTTATTTAATACGCTTATTGTATCACAAATGTCTTTATCAACCTGAATAACATTATCTAATTTTTCAAATGTTTTATTATCTAGAAAATATAAATTTATATCATTCATTTACTTTCACCATCGCAACGCGGATAACTTTATCTTTATAAGTATATCCTTTTTGAAGCACTTCAAGTACTACATTACTAGGTAATTCTTTGTTACTTTCAGTTAGAACTGCTTCCATTTTATTTGGATCAAATTCTAAACCTTTGCAATCAATTTCTTTAACATCTAATTCTTGTAATACACTTACTAAATTAGTATAAATCATCTTAAATCCACTTAGGAATTTAGATACTTCATCAGATAAATCTCGATCATCAAGCAAAATTGCTCTTTCAAAATTATCGACAATTGGTAATATTTTGGTAATTAGTTTTTCGCCATCATATTTGCATAATTTACTAATTTCTTCATCGTTTCTTCTTTTCATATTTTGCATTTCTGCCATAACTCTAAGAAGTTTATCATTTAATGCTGCATTTTCTTCTTTTAACTTCGTATTTTCTGTATTTGCCTTCTTTGGCTCTTTTTTCTTAACACTTTTTACTTTTTGTTTACCTTTAATTTTTTCTTCTTCCATCATTTATCCTTTCTACTATCAATTTTCTCATCGATATACTCAAGTAAACCAACAATTTTTTGATAGTCCATGCGTTTCGGCCCAATTACCGCAATAGTGCCTTCTTCTCCATTAATATGGTATTTCTTCCTTATAATGGTTACATTTGAATCAAAAGTATTTTCCTGGCCAATATAAACCTTTGTTTCATCTTCATCACTAAATTCTTCTACTTTAGCTATAAAAGATTTATCTTCAAGTTTATTAGCAAGACGTTTTAATTCAGATATATCATTATATTCAGGCTGTTCAAATATTTTGGTTTTACCTGTTACATGAACATTACTATTGTTACTTATAAAATCATTAAAAGCATCATAGAATATATTATATACTGTTTCATATTGCCTTATTTGATTTTTAATAATAGGCTTCACTTCTACTTCTAGTCTTCTGCTTACATCATTAATTGGTGTCCCAACAAGCATTTTATTAATTATTTCACTTGTTTTAATAACTTCTTGAACATTAATATTATTTGGTAAAGTAAACATCTTATTTTCCACATTTCCTTTATCAGTACATACTACAGCGACAACTTGGTTATTACCCAAATCAATGATATTAATTTGTAAAAGAGTATTATCTATACTGCTTTTACCTAAAACTACACTTGTATAATTAGTTATATCACTAATTATATCCATACACTCATTAATTGCGTCACTAAGTTCAATATCAGTATTAGCAAATATTCTTTGAAGTTTTAACATTTCTTTTCCTGTCAGCTGCTCAGGTTCCATCAAGTTGTTTACATAATATCTGTATCCCGCTTCGCTAGGAACTCGCCCCGAAGATATATGATTTTTTTCTAAATATCCCATATCTTCTAAAGTAGCCATTTCATTTCTAATCGTGGCACTTGAGCAATTAAACATATCACATAAAGCTTTTGACCCAACAGGCTTCACAGTTTTAATATATGTCTCAACGATGACTTTTAAGAGATTGTTTTTACGTTCATCCATAATATTACCTCTCTTTAGCACTTACTTTTCTTCAGTGCTAATATCATTATAATATTATGCTTAGCACTTGTCAATATATAACTGCTAATTTTCACAAAAATTTTACAAAGTTATTTTGAAAGCCTTTCAATTGCTTTAAGTAAGGCTATTTTACCATATTCATATGTAAGGCCACCTTGCATATATGCTATAAATGGTTCTCGAAGGGGTCCATCACAAGATATTTCAATTGATGATCCTTGATTAAAAGACCCTGAGGCCATTATTATTTCATCATCATAACCTGGCATACTAGATGGGTAAGGAATACTTCTTGCATCAATGGCACTCCCCATTTGGATTCCTTCGACAAATTTAATTAGTTTTTCTCTATCATGAAATTTAATAGTTTGCACTATATCACTTCTATCTTCATTCCATTTAGGGCTTACATCAAAGCCCATCTCTTCAAGCAAATATGAAGCAAGAGTGGCAGTTTTAAGACTATTTGCAACACTTGAGGGAGCCATGTAAAGGCCTTGCAAGAAACTTTTGTTAACACCAAGGCTTGGCCCTACTTCATCTGCCTCACCTGGGACATTTAATCTTTCACTACATAAATAAACTAAATCTTTTTTTCCAACTATATAAGCTCCAGAGCTAGCAATGCCGCCGCCTAGATTCTTAATTAATGAGCCAACACAAATATCAGCTCCAACTTGAGTCGGTTCCTTATCCGTAACAAATTCACAATAACAGTTATCTACCATAACAATAATATTTTCATCTATACTTTTAATAAGTTTAATCACTTTATCTAATTTTTCAATACTAATGCTTTTTCTTTCACTATAACCAATAGACCTTTGAATTTCAATAACTTTAACTTTATGACTTTGCAAATAAGCCTTTACTACATCATAATTAAAATCATCATCTAATAAATCTATTTGGTCATACTTTACCCCAAAAGTCTTTAAACTGCTTTGATTATCATTAAAACCTATGACACTATCTAAAGTATCATAAGGCTTTCCTGTAATAGATAAAAGCAAATCATTAGGTCTTAAAAGAGCAAATAAAGCAACTGTTAAAGCATGAGTCCCAGATATAAAGTTACATCTTACTAAAGCTGATTCACTTTTAAATATATCAGCGTAAACCTTTTCAATTACACTTCGCCCATAATCGCCATAGCCATAACCTGTTGAAGTGTTAAAACAAGCATCATTTACATTTTCTTTCCAAAAAGCATTTAAAACTTTACTGCTATTAAAATAACATACTTCATCTATTTTTGCAAAAACTTCTTTTAAGTTATCTTCCGCGTTTTTTACAATATCTATATTCATTTAATACCTCCATCTATTCTAAGTACGGAATTATTTACATAAGTGTTGTTGGCTAAAAAATAAACTGCTTCGGCAATTTCTTCAGGTTTTGCAAATCTTTCTAGCAGTATTTTGCTTTCTTCCATTCTTTTAAAACTTTCATCCATATCCTTATTCATACTAGTATCTATCCAACCTGGAGCTATAGCATTTACCCTAATTTTTGGTGATAAAGCTTTAGCAAAGTTATGTGTTAAACTTACAATACCAGCCTTAGATGCATCATAGTCCACACTTTCAATGTAACTTCCATTATATATATTATTACTAGCTATATTTACAATAGAACCTTCTTTTAGGATTAAATGGACATACTTGCATACTAAAAAGACACTAAGTAAATTATTTTCAATAACTTCCATAAATTCTTTACTAGTTTTATTTTCTAAAACATTATCTTTACAAATACCAGCATTATTTATAACTACATCAATATTTCCGATGTTTTTCTTAATATCACTTATCATATTATAGACATCTTCTTCATTAGATACATCACATTTATAAACATAAGCCTTAACTTTGTAGGTATTTTCAATATATTCCTTTAATTCATAAGCTTTTTCTTTACTTGTTTTATAGTTTATAATAGTATTATATCCTTTACTTGCAAAATACTCTATAATAGACTTTCCTAGTCCTTTAGAAGAACCTGTAACTAAAATTGTTTTCATAATCAATCACCAAACAATATTTTACAATATTTTTTCCAAATATAAAAGAGCTTTCGCTCTTTATTCAATAATTATACCTTCTTCATCAAATTCATAATGAGGTAGCTCATAGTCATTAGATGAAGTACAAGAATCTAATTTATCAAGTTCTACTTTTCTATCATCAAAGAAAGTTACATCACTATTTATAATTTCATTATCTATTTCATTTAATTCATTTGTAAATTTTATATAATCATCATTTTTATAGCCTTCATATAATACTTTATCAATATCTTTTCTATTAAATGAACAATAGCTACTTTTTATCATGATTCCTTCAGGATAAGCACAACCTGAATAATCATATATTTCAAGGTCATTAGTATACTCAACAGAATAATAACCAGTAATCATAAATAGACTATCTTTAGTCTTTAGTTTAACTATACTTCCAATTGGTAAATATCTTTTATTCATAACAAACCTCCGATTTTATGAGCTTCTTGCTTGTTTGTCCGCATATATATTGACATTAATTGACTTACCTATATTACCTGATTGGTCAATTGATAAGTTAAGATAAGTTAAAGTAATCGTGTAATCATGGGTTGTATAAGAAGTACTAGAGTTTGAAGTAATCGAAGTATTTGCAATAGTAAATAGACCATTTGCTTGTGTTACATCAAAGCCTGATACTCCGTTAAAAGTTCCATAAGTAAGACCATCAACATTAGTTACTTCCCCATCTGGGCCCATTACGGTAAGGATAATTTCAGGTGTAGAACCATCTGAATAATCAAAAGTATTATTTAAAACTTCAAAATATAAATAATAATTGTAAGTTGCTGTGTTTTTAGCGCTATTAGCTTTAAGAGAAGCTGAAGCAGTTGTACTTGTCACGTTATTTGTTCCATTTTCTTTTAAAGTTGTTGGCGTTGCATCTATTTTCAAGGCATCACCTACGCTTAGTTTAAAGTCATCAACTGTATCACTTTTGATTACCACATCAGTTTGGGCATCATTAAATACTGGTGCAAGATATGCAAAAGTAAGGCGAGAAATAAGCACACAAAAAGTAGTTATAATAAGAACACTTAATATAGCTAAGAATTTACTACTTTTTATTCTTTTTATAAATTTCTTCATGAGTCAATCACCCTACTATTAATAGTTTAGCATAAAATTTATAAAAAGAAAATATCAAATTTAACTTTTTTGCATTTTTTTGTCCAAAGGTTATTGCAATACAATAAAGTTTTTGATATAATTTATTTATTCGAAGAAATAAATAAATGTCTCCTTAGCTCAGTTGGTAGAGCAACTGACTCTTAATCAGTGGGTCTAGGGTTCGAATCCCTAAGGGGACACCATTTAAGTTAATAAAGCTCTTTTTATAAAGAGTTTTTTCTTTATTTTGCCAATATTTTTAGCATATTATATTTTTTCACATAATATAAACTAGGTGATCTATTATGCTTTTCAATTATACAGATAAGGAATTAGATTTACTTGCTAGACTTATGCGAAGTGAGGCTATTGGGGAAGGAAATCTTGGTATGCTTATGGTAGGAAATGTTGTAGCTAACCGAGTTCTAGCCGATTGTTTAACCTTTAAAAATGTAAACAATATATATGATGTTATTTATCAAGCTAATCAATTTACCGGTGTTTCTTCTTCTTTGTTTAATGCATCATCTACCACTCTTGAAAAAGAACTAGCCAAAAGAATAGTTCGAGGTGAATATTATCATCCCGCCACTAATGCTTTATGGTTTTATTCCCCTACTAAAGGAGCCGCATGTAAACAAACTTGGTATGACCAAGACCTTGCAGGCAACTACAAAAGCCATTGTTTTTATAATCCTGATTCTGGAGTATGTAAAAAATTACATTAAAAAAGCCCGTAAATACGGACTTTTAATTTCATCTGGTGGAGAATGTGGGACTCGAACCCGCGACCCCCACGGTGCAAGCGTGGTGCTCTAGCCAACTGAGCTAATTCCCCAGGCACAAGATAATCTTATCATATATCGATAAAATAATCAAGTAATTTTTACACTTCTTTTTTAATTTTTATTAATCCAGCTTCAACTTCTTCAAGAGCTCTACCTAAAGATTTCTTGTTTACATAATCTTCTTCTTTCATTTGATAATGATTATTTTCAAGCATTTGCTTACTTCTTTTTGAAGCTACATGAACTAATTTGTACTTAGAATCCACGATATTCAATAATTTATCTATTGATGGATATAACATAACATTCACTCTCCCATTTCATAAATATAATACTCACTTTGTTAATATTAATCAAGTAAATCGACAAAATTTGACATAAATTTTACACTTTTTGTTAAACTAAAGCCTTAGCTACAACCTTATCATCCTCTTTTGTAAGCTTTATTTTAATATCATTTAAGTTATTATCACTATCTCTTGGGTCAGTTACTTCCCCTTTATCATTAGAAATAACAGCATTATGTTCTACTAAATCATTGATTGTTACATAAGCGGTTTTATTCTCAAGAAACAAATCATCGTTAGCTTCTGCATAAATACTTGCCTGTTGTTCAATCGCACTTATTTTTTCTTCATATAACTCCTCATTAAAGTTACCACCAAAATTATCTGATATTACCCATGTTGCGGTAAAATAACCAATACTAAATATAGTTAAAACTACTAACAACTCTACTGTTGTATATCCCTTTTTATTCATTTATTATCCCTTTCTTTCTTACTAAAGCCACGAAGTTCCCATAGAGGAAATTCCATTTTAATATTATCTATTTCTTTGAGCATCTTTTTCTTTAATCTTTCACTTTTAAATTCAAAAAACTTAACTACGGTATCTTCTAAAGTGTTCTTAGCTGTTTCTTCTTCATTAATTTTATTATATAAATAAGGCATTATAACATTTTCATCTACAAAATTAATATCTTTATTCTTAAATACATAATAATTTTTAAGCATCTTAATAAACTTTTTATAAGACTTAAATTTATGATGATATAAACAAGAGCCTAAATCAATAAAATCACCTGTGGTAAATTCTTTATATTTTTTATCCTTGCTATAACTAGCTATTCTCTTTTTATTAGTAAGCTTCTTACTTACAATATATTCATCATTAATTACATAGTCTTTTTTATAATAAAGATTAATCTTTGCTAAAACATCGTCTTTTTCTTTTACATTTTCAATTAATTTATTAAAATATTTTAGGTCTACCACACCATACGCTATGACTATGCCGTCTACAAATTTATAAACTTTATCCCAGTAACTGATATGTTTAGATATAGTTTTATCTTTTAAAATATCTTTTAAATTAATATCACAAGGGACTTCATTTTGCCATAGAATATATTTATTATTTAAATAATTAACTAGTTCTTTATTAGAATCTAAGATTTCTTTAGAGTTCTTCTTAAATATCTTTATAAGAGTTTTATAATCATTTTTATCTAAAGACATAATAATAGCTTTATAGTAATTATCCTTTACATCATTAATTAAACTTACTAAGACTTCTTTTTTGCTTTTAATATCATCTATTTTTGAATAGTTATATACTTCACATATATAGTTATAGTCATTTATTATATTTATAAGTTCATTTTTCTTTAATTTCTTTAAATAATCTTTAAAATTTGTTTTGCTTTGAAACATTCTTATCACCACACAAGAATATTATATAACATTTTCTAGAGTTTTTCTATGGTAATTTTGTGAAAATTAAAAAAAGAGGGATTACCTCTTTAATTAGACTCACTGGATACCCAGTAATAACTATCTCCATCTTTTTGGAAAGTATGCTTATATACAGTCCCGTATTTTTTCATAAAATTAAATGTTACCTCTTTATTAGCATCATATTTACTAGTGCATTTTTCGTTTTTATCATTAGTCATATAATTGGT
>CAVGEW010000049.1:0-36774 GCA_963628465.1 Agathobacter sp.
CTATTGTTAGCTTATATGAAAGCGGCAAGGGTGCGACTGAATTATCTAGAGAATATGGCGTACCAAAAAGCACTATAAATTGTTGGATAAAAAAATATACAACTATAACTACATCAGATGGAACAAAAACCAATAATGATGAAACTATTAAACTTCAAAAGAAAAATCGTGAGTTAGAACTTGAGGTAGAAATATTAAAAAAAGCAGTCGCCATATTCTCGAAAAAATAGATGATAAGATCAGATTCATTGATAATCACAAAGACCGCTATAATGTAAGATTATTATGTAAATGTTTAGGTATACATCATTCTGTATATTACTATCATTGTAATCACAAAACTAATAGTTATAGTGCAAATAATCAAAAGTTTGATATCCAAATTAAGGAAATTTATGATGAATCTAAAGGCAGATATGGTTCACCAAAAATTGCTAAAGTTTTAAACAATCAAGGTATAAAAGTAAGCCAAAAAAGAGTCGCAAGAAGAATGAAAGCTTTAGGACTTAGAAGTATAACAGTTAAAAAATACAATCATGCTAGCAGCTCTAAAACTGATAATTCTAAGGATTGTCCAAATCTTTTGGAACAAAACTTTTTTGCTGAAAAACCGAGAGAAATATGGGTTGGAGATATAACGTATATATACACCAAAGAAACTGGTTGGACTTACTTAGCAATAGTAATGGATTTGTTTGATTTGAAAATTGTGGGTTGGAGTTACGGGCTTAATATGACAGATGATCTGGTAATTGGTGCATTTAACAATGCAGTAACAAATCGTGGAAGTCAGTATACTTCAAACAATTTTGAACAACTTTTAACTAATTTAAAAATCAAACATTCTTATAGTAAAAAGGGTTATCCTTATAATAATGCAAGTATGGAAAGCTTCAATGCCATATTAAAGAAAGAAGAAGTAAATGTTAATAATTATGAAACATTTGAAGCAGAAAAGCTTGCTATATTCGAATTTATTGAAAGCTGGCTGGGGTCTCATTACAAATAGAGGAATTGGAATAAATTTAAATACGATATTAAGGGTTTGTACGAAATTTTGTGCCTAAAAACTTGGCATAAATCCACTATCTCAATTTATTAAAAAGTGTCCAACTTTAAAATTGACATTTTTGTCCAAAAAAGTATTGACATTTACACAAATAATAAAAAAATACATGTTAACAATTAAAACGTGTATTTTTTTTATTAAAAATCCATTGGTTCAGTAGGGATAAATTGACCATCACAATTAGTGCATTCAAATTGTGGTAAGTGCTGATTACCTGCTATTTCATATATATATTTAAAGTGTTTAGCAATTTTTATAGGAATTTTGGTTTCTGTATCACATTTGTTGCACTTGTAGATAATATACTTTTTGCTCGTACTTATAGAATCATCTTCGCATAACTTATAAAAATCTACGCCCAAGACGACAGAGATTCGCCAAATAGCTCCCAATGAAAAAGTCTGATGATATGCTGATTCAATACCACTTATAAAAGATAGAGAATAATCAATTTCTTCTGCCAATTTTTCTTGCGTCCATCCTTTTAATTTTCTATATTTTTTTATATTTCTTCCTATTAATTCATAAACATAATTTTCATCTTCTTTTTTAAATTCCATTAAATAATCACCTCTCTTTTGTTAATATTTTGAATTAAGGTTTTTAAAATAATACTTATAAATATATTATCCTACAAAAATGGTGCATTTTTAACCAACTATTCTTGCAATAATAACGTAAAACTAACAAAAGTAGTGCAATATTTGTCGAAAATATGGTATAATGTAAAAGAATAGGAGTGGATAGTAGTTATAGTTATTAAAATTATTGTATTTAAAAATGTTTTATATTTTTTCTGAAAAAGATAAAGTGATGTTGTATTTTGCATATACTTGTCACTTAAATAACATTATTAAAAGATTGGAATTGCACTGAAAAATAAATACAGCATTATATAAATTAATTTTGAAACATTTAATTGACTAATCTATAAACTATTCAAAGACTTTATTAAATTTTAAATTATGTATGTGGTAAAACTACATAAGAAGGAGGTATTTATGGGATTTATTAAAGCGTTTTCGGGTGCAATAGGTGGCACACTTGCAGATCAATGGAAAGATTTCTATGTGCCAAGAGCTAATGTACCAAGTACAGCTGCTATATTTCAAGCAGTTCCACAATCTCAAAACAATGGTCGTGGAGAAAATTATAAAGGAAATGAAAATATTATTTCCAATGGAAGTAAAATTGTTGTTCCAGAAGGAACTGCACTTATTACTTTACAAGATGGTGCAATTACAGGAATAATTGCAGAACCAGGAGGATTTGAATTTAGAAGTGATGATCCTAATTCACAATCAATGTTTGCTGGAGATGGTATATTTGGTCAAACAATTAAATCAACTTGGGAAAAAGTAAAATTTGGTGGACAACCAGGAAGTCAACAATTAGCATTTTATGTAAATTTAAAAGAAATACCAAATAACAGATTTGGAACACAATCTGAAATATATTGGGATGATGCTTACTTTGGAACACAAGTGGGGGCTGTGACAAGAGGAACATATACATTAAAAATAGTTGACCCATTATTATTTGTTAAAAATTTTGTTCCAACACAATATTTACAACCAGGAGCACCAGTATTCGATTTTGCAGATATGGATAACGCTGCTGGAGAACAATTATTTAATGAGGTTGTAGGAACTTTGTCTGCTGCATTCTCAAATTATACAAATGATCCTAGTAAAGGAAATCGTATTTCAAAAATTCAAGGAGATCAAATTGGTTTTGCCCAAGCAATGGCTCAAGCTGTTGAAGATGCTTATCAATGGAAATCAACTCGTGGTCTTGAAATCGTAAAAACTGCAATTTTGGCAATTGAATATGATGAAGATACAAAAGAATTAATGAAAGATGTTAAAAAGGCAGATGCTTTATCTGGAGCACGTGGAAACGCATTTATGCAACAAGCTGCTGCTAGAGGAATTCAAGCTGCCGGAGAAAACGGTGGCGGAACTGCTATGGCATTTATGGGAATGGGTATGAATGCTGCTGGTGGAATGATGGGAGGAATGCAACAACAACCAACACCATCAACTTATCAACCAGCATTTGGACAACCACAACAAGCACCAACAGTACAACCAGCAGAAGCTGCACCAGTGCAAGATCCAACGACTAAACTTTTAGAAATGAAAAAACTTCTTGATGCTGGAGCAATTTCTCAAGAAGAATATGATAAAGTTAAAGCTCAAGTATTAGGGATGTAATATATGCAAGAGGGTTATAACAATAATATAGCTCCTGCAAATAATAATCAAAATGTTCAACCAGATGCACCTACAATAGTTCAAACTGATGCAGGTGCTAAGGATGGACAAAACAAATGTCCAAAATGTGGTTCTACTGATATATCAGTAAATGTTAACAATGGACATTTAAGATGTAATTTCTGCCGACACGAATTTGAACCAGAAAAAGTTGTTGGATTAGAAACTGATATTAGTCAATTGCAAGGACAAGTAATAGGGTCAGGTGCACAGGATATAGTTGCTGATACAAATGAGATCTTAACATTTAAATGTAGTAGTTGTGGTTCTGAAGTTGTTATTGATACTTCTGAAGCTACACAAGCAAGATGCCATTGGTGTCGTAATACATTATCTGTTAATCAACAAATTCCTAATGGAAGTGTTCCTGATGTAGTATTACCGTTCACTGTAAAGAAAGAAGATGCTAAGGCAGAAATAGAAAAATTTGTAGGAAAAAGAAAATTTTTTGCTCATCCAAAATTTACTCAAGAATTTACAACTCAAAATATAATGGGCGTTTATTTCCCATATATGGTTGTAGATATTAATGCTCATTCGACATTAGTAGGTCAAGGAGAACATAAAGTAAGGCAATATACAAGAAAACAAGGCGATAAATATGTCACTTATTATGATGCTGATTTATATGATGTTGAGAGGGATTTTGATGTTGCAATAGAGGGATTAACTGTTGAATCTAGTGCTGATAAATTAAACAAAGGTGCTAGTGATAAAACAACAAACGTTATAAATGCGATTATGCCTTTTGATATAGAAAATGCAGTCAAATGGAATGCAAATTATTTAAAGGGATATTCGTCTGAAAAAAGAGATACAAATGTTGAGCAATTAAAACCTTTAGTTGAAAAACAAGCAAAAGATATAGCAAAATTTGCGGCTAATGATACATTACAACAATATGATAGAGGTGTTGCATGGTCAACAGAACAAATGACTGTAAAAGGTCAACAATGGAAAGCTGCATATTTACCTGTTTGGCTATATAGTTATCAACAAGTAAAAGGCGATAAAAAAATATTACATTACGTTGCAGTAAATGCTAGAACAAAAGAAACAATGGGTAGTGTACCTATACACATGCCAAAATTACTAGGTGTTTCAGCGTTAGTTGAAATTTTAGGTATCTTAGCAATGTTGTTTATTGATTGGGATTATAGCTGGGCATTTTTACTAGCAGGATTTATTTATTTCTTTATTATGTTTAGTAAGTATCGTAATCAAGGTGCAAGACATAAATATGAATCAGAAACAAAAAGAAAAATGAGTAATGTAAGAGCAGGGGATAGATTAGTTAAAAGAAAAACAGGACTTACAAATGCACGTATTCAAGGTGCTAATAATACAAATGTAAGTGGAGAAGGATTTGGTGCTCAAATGCTAAATCAACTTACAGAGCAAAATCCTGTAGCCAATTTAATTAATAATAATATTAATAAAGGAGGTAAATAATTTATGAATTGTCCAAATTGTGGAACTTCAAATAATGTTGGTTCTAAATTTTGTATAAGATGTGGTCAAAATTTAGAAAGTACACAAGTATCTACTGAACAATCTGTACAAACAACAGAAACATTATTTCAAGAAGTGCCTTTACAATCTATAAATAATACATCAATTCCAAGTGAGAATAATTTTCAAGTAAATGTAGCACAATCACAACCTATGAATACAAATACTTCACCAGCAGCTAAAGTATCTTTTATGGGATATTTCTTTATAATATTAGCAGTTATTTTAAAACCGTTTACAGCATTTAAAGAAGAATTAAACAAATTTAATAATTTTAAGAATTCAGCTATGATGTCATTAGTTGTATCTGGAGTTGGTACACTAATTAATTTAATAACAATAATGCTTAATTCAGTTATGGTAAAAAGTTATGATTGGTCATCAGGTGGATATAAAACTACCTGGACTTGGGATAATTTAAAAGAAATAAAATATTTAGAAGTAGTTGGTAAAAACTTCTTAATATATCTAGGTGTTATTATTGCTATTGCAGCTGTTTATTATATTGCAAGTTTGATTGTAAAAAAACAAACAAACTTCTCAAGATTATTAGGAATTGCTGCTATTGCAGTCGCACCTATGTTAGTTTGTTCATTAGTATTATCACCATTATTAGCGTTAATATGGACTAAATTAGCAATGCCAATAACACTTATTGGTGCAATATATACAGTTGTTTTAGTGTATGAAGGAATGAACAACGAAGTGTTGGTAGAAGGTAATGCAAAATATTATTTCAATCTTGTATGTCTTTCAATTTTAGGAATTGCGGCTTATTATTTATATATGAAATTATTTATGAGTTCAATATCAGGTGGACTTGAAGACATTATGGATTTGTTTGGTTAGTTAAATAAATTATGAATAATAATGAATTTAATAATAATGTATATTCATCCTCAAATCAAAATTCAGGGAATGGATATACACAGCAACCAACACAACCACAAATTGATCCTACTAAAAAATTCTGTCCACATTACAGAAATCAAGTTGATGTAAATGCAGAAACTTGCTTTATGTGTGGAAATAAATTTTAGGAAAGAGATATGAAGAAGATATTATATTTTTCTTTAATAGCATTATTAGTTATTTGTGTTTCTGGATGTGGTACAGAAGAAAATAGAATAAATAATGATAGCAAATTAGCAGCTGCAAAAAAAGTTATGACTGAAAATTTAGATAATTATAGTTATGATGTTGTAATGACTACAAAAACTGGTATTATGGATGTCACAACTAATATGAGCTGCAGAGATGATAGAAAAAGTCAAATCAGTTATTGTCTAACATCTACTTATGGTGTGAAAACAGAAGAATATACTGATTATAAAAACAAGGCAAATTATTCAAAAGTCACAACTGCTTTCGGTGGAGATTCTTCCAATGGAAAGTAGACTACTACCAAATATAAAGGTGGAGATACTAATACTTGGATTAATCTAAATGATTATATATTTGATATAACGGAAGAAAGCAGAGATGGGGGTACTTATTATACTGGTACTATTAATAGTAAAAAACTTGCTGCTGCTATGTCACAAATGAATTCAGATGTTGATACATCAAATATAGTTAGTGGTGATATAAATATTAGTGTATTTATAAACTCATCTAACTATATTGAAAAGATGTCTTTTACAATTGAAATTATGGGCATTGAAGAAGAAGTAGAAATAAACTACAAGGGTTTTAATATATCTGGTGACATAGTTATCCCATCTGAGGCAAAGGAAAATTAAAAAGGATAACTAATTTGATTAGTTATCTTTTTTTAGGAAGGAGAAGAAAAAAATGAATAGTATTAAAATGTTATCTATGATTAATAACTTTCCAATTGGTTCAGTTCCTAAAGATAGAGCTGA
This sequence comes from Agathobacter sp., assembly GCA_963628465.1. Lineage (GTDB taxonomy): Bacteria > Bacillota_I > Bacilli_A > RF39 > UBA660 > Onthocola_B. The sequence goes on from CAVGEW010000049.1 coordinate 6,723, forward strand.
ATTGTTAAGTAAAGCTGAAATAGTATCATACTTATCAAGATTTCAAGAACAATTTTTAACGATAGAAAATGTTGATGAAAGAGAATTGATGGTAAGAAATTTTTTAGGAGAAGCGTTAGCATTAGATGAAGGAGAAGTTTTACCAACTTTAGTACAAGCAGAAAGTACACTAAAATTGTCTCCTGGTTTTGTTCAAGATTATGGTAAAGTTGAATATGTTAGAGAAACAAATCCTAACTTTAATGCAACTTATGATGCTATTGCTACTAATCTTGGATTAGTAAATGAATTACCTAGAAAATCAAGATAAAAATGAATGAAAGGAGGTAAATAATGTTTTGTCCAAATTGTGGAAATAAACTAAATGGTAATGAAGATTTTTGCTCTAATTGTGGAAATAAGATAGTAGAAGCAATGGAACAAAGTATTGAAGGAAAAAATTCATCACAACAAACTGTTAATACAATGTCTGAAATGATGTCTAAAAAAAGTCAGAATTTCATAAAATCTATTATTCAAAAACTAAAAAAATTTATTGCTAAGTATAAAAAACAATGTTTAATTAGTTTTGGTGGAATAGCAATTTTGATTGTAGGACTTGTATTATTTAACAATTTTTTTGGATTTGATAAATTAAGTTGGAATGAAGAATATTCAGATTTTAAATTAGAATATGTTTCTCAAACAAATATCAAATTAGGTATTAATTTTAAAAATAAAGAAAAAGTTAAAGATATAAAATATGATGTAACTTGTGGTGAAGCAAAAAATAACGGTTTAGAAGTTAATTGGGATTTATCAAAATCAACAGGACAATGTAAAATTACAGCTTCATATAAGTTAAGAAACATTAGTAAAGAATTTAAAATTATTAATTTTAATACAAGTGAACAAGAATTGGTATTAGATTACAAAATAAATTTAGATTCTGATGAGGATTTAGATTTTGATGGATTAACTAATAAACAAGAAAAAGAATATAAGACAAGTCCAATATTATCTGATACTGATATGGATGGTCTGGATGATTATTATGAGATTTTTACTAGTAAAACAGATCCATTAAAAGCGGATACTGATGGTGATGGATTAAATGATTATGATGAAATACAATTAGGTCTTGATCCATTAAAAGCAGATTCAAAAGGTGATGGTGTTAAAGACGGAAAAAGAACTATGACGTATAATCTCGAATCTAATAATTTTAAATTATCAATAACAGGTGCTGGTAATATTGCTAGTACAATAGCTGAAGTTAATACAAATACTAAAATCAGCAGTAAAACAGGATTAATTGATAATCTATATACACTATATACTGATGGAACAATAACTGAGGCTGTTATTACAATAGCATATACTGACGAAGAGTTAGTAAAATATGGATTGAATGAAGACAATTTGTCAATTTATTATTATAATGAAAAAGAAGCAAAATATGAAAAAGTAGAAACAGTTATAGATAAGGAAAACAATACTTTAACAGCTACTTTAAAGCATTTCTCAAATTATGTTGTTGGTGATACTACACTAGTTAAGGAAACTACAACAACACAAGTATTATTTGTATTAGATAATTCTTGGAGTATGTATACTAATGAACAATATAAAAATATAACAGGTGAAGAGTATTCTGGTGGATTATTTGGTTCATCTAAATTAGATGGTTTTGATGCAGACGGAGTAAGGTTTACGTTAACAAGTGATTTAATTACAAGATTATCTAAAAAAAGTTATCAAATCGGTTTATCTGAATTTAGAAGGGACTATGCAAATGCTTTAAAAATTGGTACTGATACCAATACATTAAAATCAAAATTAAAAACAATGAATGGAAGTTTTCTTACAACTATTGCTGGTACTAATATTAGTAATGCTTTAACTAGTGGTATAAAGGAATTTTCGAAAGATAGTGATAATAGATATATTGTTATCTTAACAGATGGACAAGATTCATCATTAAGCAGTCAAACTAAAAAAATAATAGAAAAGGCAAATGAAAGCGAAGTTAAAATTTGCTCAATTGGATTTGGTGGGGGTTCATATAATACCGAATTATCCAATATATCTAATGGAACAGGATGTAAATTTTACTCATCTGGTAATGTTGATGGTCTTACTGAATTATTTGAAAATATTGGTGCTGAATTAGATGATGATTTAGTTGATATAAACGGAGATGGTGAAGCAGATGGAATTCTTATTGCTGATAGTGGATTTATTGTAAATAGAGATGGATTCTCATTCAGTAATTATGGTACAAATTTATCTTCAGGTGGTCATTGTTATGGTATGGCAACATTTGCACAATTATATTATAAAAAACAATTACCACTAACAGTTGACTCCAAAACTGCAGGTGATCAGAAATCTTATGCTTATGACTTATCTGATACATATTTTAAAAATTATAATAATTTATATGATTATAAATTGCAAACTAATGCTTTGAAATATACTTTTGGATATGATATTTTTGGAGAGATACAACCAGCAGATTTAAGAACTCTTGATGGAACAAAATTAACTTTTACTGAAAAGTATAAAAAAGAAATTGGTGATTCTGGTATTTATGATATGCAAGAACAAAAAACAGGATTATCAAAAGAAAAACAACTTGAAAGATGGGGAGTAAATTACAAGACATCTGACAATCTTTATTTAAATGAAGATAAAATGCAAACAAGTAAAGTTATGAAAAAAGATGATACTCAAATGTTTAATGCTATCTGGACAGGATTTATCAGACAAAATATAACTACGCATTATTCATCTGGTTCAAATTTTGTATTATGGTTAAGAAATGTAATAGGAACAGAATCAACGGATTATACTGGTGCACAAGGGTTTATTAATATACTTAAATCAAGATTAAATGATAAAGATGCTCCAGTCATATCATCCAGTTATAGTGGTGGACTACATGCAATAAATGCTATTAGTTTAGTTCAAGATATTGAAAATCCTAATTATTATTATATTGGTGTTTATGATAACAATTATCCAGGAGAAAAAAGATATGTTGATATAAAATGTAATAAAGATACTTGTTCAACTGTCGCAAATGATTATTATACCGAATCAGGACAACCTATTAGGATTACACCATCACTTGAGTATGATTTAGCTTATTATAAATAATTAATTATAAGAAAGGAAATAGAATGAAAAATAACTTGCTATTTAAAATATTATCAAGTTTACCAATAATTTTAATTTCATTATATTTTATTCCTTTTTTAGGAGTATGCTTAATCTTATTAAGATACTTTATGTATGATAATAAAAAAAGAATTTCAACTCCAATATATATTGTTGGAATTGGAATCTTAGTATTAATTCCTAAAGCATTAAATTTAATTTTAGATGTTGCAAAGGTAGATATAACTACTATTCCATATTTAAAAGATATTATTAGTGCAGAATTATATAATGTAGATTTTATTAATTATAGTAAACGACTTATATGTGTTGGAGTAATATTCTTAATCATTTCATTTGTATTGAACACTATTTTTGATAAAGTAAGTAGTAAATTAAATAGTGGAATCAGAAATTATATTAACGAAACACAAAGAAGAGATGCAGAAATCTCAAGAAAAAATGATATGAAAATCAAAATCAAACAAGAAAAAGCAAAGAATACAAGTTATGTAAAGTGTCCTAATTGTGGTTCTGATAACCTTTTAGGAGAAAAATATGGAACTTGTAAATATTGTAGAAGTAAATTAGTAAATAAAAATTATAAAGGTTAAGAGGTGAAAAGATGAATCAAAATAATAATATAATAGGATACGACTCTCAAACAGGACAACCAATATATGGAAATCAAAATACAAGTGCACAACAACCAACACAACCGCAAATGAATACAGGATATACACAACAACCAACACAACCTCAATCACATAAAAAGAGTAAAAAAGGTCTTACTATAATTGCAGTATTAGTTATTATAATAATTGCTGGAATAGTATTATTTGGTAATCAAAGCAAAAAAGAAACAACCAATAACGATCAATCTAATAACTCAAGTGTGGAAAATAATAATGAACAAAAAAACAATAATTCAACTGGAAGTGTTGAAGCAGGAACAAACACTACTTATGATGAAAATGGTGCATTTTTATTTAGCATAGAAGATGTATTTACTATCACAGGTAGAGGTACTGTTGTGACAGGCAATGTACAAAGAGGAAAGTTAAAAGTTGGTGATACAGTTCAAATTGTTGGATTAAGTGAAGAAATTCTAACAACAGAAGTGACAGGAATAGAAATGTTTAGAGAACTAAAAGAGGAAGCAACTGTTGGTGATAATGCTGGAATCGTTTTAAAAGATATTACAAGAGAACAAGTACAAAGGGGGCAAGTGTTGGCAAAACCAAACTCTATTGTAGCATCAACAAAATTTGATGCAGATGTACATATTTTATCAAAAGAAGAAGGTGGTAGACATACTCCTTTCTTTGATGGATATAGACCACAATTCTATTTTAGAACTACTGATATAACTGGAGTTATTGATTTACCAGATAATATTGAAATGGTAAATCCAGGTGAAGATGTTTCATTTACTACTACTTTAGTATCAAATGTTGCTATGGAAGTAGGAACTGAATTCTCTATCAGAGAAGGTGGAAGAACAGTTGGAAAAGGAACTATCACTAAAGTTTATTAAAGGAGAAAGATATGGATTATACTGATACAATTTTAGTTAAAAGTATTTTCCTTATGCTAACTTATGTTATAGAAGTAATTATTAATGTGAGTGTTTGGATATTTATATTTAAGCTTATAAAAAATTCCATTAAAAGAAAAAACAATCGTAATTATTTCAAAAATAATATAATAGTTAATAAAAAGATAGAAACTAACGCTGGAAAAGTAAATAAATATCAAAGAACATACAATGACGTATCAAAAGAAGCTCTACAAAGATTTAATACTGACGATATAAATTCATTAAAAGAATATTTTTATGACATGTTTTTGAAATTTGAAACTGCATATAATAATTTAGATTATAATATGATGAAAATTTTAAGCACGAAGCAATTATTTCAAAATTACTATACTGGAATGAGTTTAGATTTAAAAGTTGGTAAAAAGAAAATAATTAGTGATATTAAAAAAAAGAAAGTAATTATTTTTGAATTAGATAGTACAGTCGCAAAACAAATTGCATCAGTAATATAAAAAGAATAGATACAAATAAATTAAATAATTTACCAAATTGGTTTGATGACCTTTTGGATAAGTATCAACATTTAACTAACTTTTCTAATACTAGAATAAATAAACTCAGAAAATTAATTGAAGAATCTGATAATTAAATACATCAGATTCTTTTGTATTTGGAAAAAATTTATGTTAGAATTATACATATGTAAAGAGGTATATCATGAAAATAGAAAATTTATATCATTCATTTGGTACAGAAGTTATTTTTGAAAATGTTAATTTACAAATAAATAATAATGACAAAGTTGGCATTGTAGGTGTAAATGGCGCTGGTAAATCTACCCTTTTTAATATTATTCTTGGTAACATTGCCCCCGATTCTGGCACTATTAAACTAGATACGAGCATTGCTCTTGGTTATCTTCCTCAAGTTATCATGGATGATGCTGCCAACTTAGAAAAAACAGTTTTTGAATACTTGCTTGATGGAAGGCCAATTCAAAAATTAAAAGATGAGTTATCTAGTCTATATAATGATATAAGCATAGAAAATAATGAACGTGAGTTAAAAAAATACTATAAACAAATAAATAACGTAAATGAATTTTTAGATTACTACGATGAATATAATGCTGAAAGTGTACTTTTAAAAATAATAGGTGGTATGCATATAGACTCTAGTCTTCTAGATTTAAAACTAAAAGATATCTCCGGAGGCCAAAAATCCAAAATAGCTTTTGCAAGACTTTTATATTCCAACCCAGAAATAATGCTTCTAGATGAACCAACTAATCATTTGGATTTAGATACTAAAGACTACATAATAAACTACTTAAAAAACTATCATGGTATTATTTTGGTCATATCTCATGATACAGAATTTTTAAATGAAGTAACTAAGAAAACTATCTACGTTGATAAAAATAAACATAATGTTGAAATCTATAATGGAAACTATGATAAATATCTAAAGATAAAAAAAGAAAGAGATTTAGCTAAAGAAAGGCTATACTTAAAACAAGAAAAAGAAGAAGAAAAGTTAAAAAATATTATTGCTAAGTACCTGCATGGCAGTGAAAAGAAAGCTAATATCGCTAAAGATAGAATAAAAAAACTTGAAAGATTAGAAAGTGAAAAAGTAACCCTTGAAAAGAAAAATAAATACACAAGATTTAACATGAAAATAAATAGACCAAGTTATAGCATCCCAATTAAATGCAACAACTTAACCTTTGGATATACGGAAGAAAATCTTTTATATGAGAATCTAAATTTTGATTTAACTAGAGGTGAAAAGCTCTTAGTGGTAGGTGAAAATGGCATAGGTAAAACAACGTTACTTAAGCTAATCATGGGTTATTTAACGCCGCACGAAGGATCTATTGAAATCACAGAGAAAACCGATATAGCTTATTACGCTCAAGAACATGAAATACTTGATAGTGATAAAACTATCTTAGAAAATTTTAATAATTTTGGCCTCGCTGATTATGAAATAAGAAGAGTCTTAGGTAGTTTCTTATTCTCTGGTGATGATATATTCAAAAAGGTATCAGTTTTATCTCCAGGAGAAAGAAGTAGAGTAGCTCTTGCTAAGATATCTTTAAGTGGGGCAAATACTTTACTCTTAGATGAGCCAACAAACCATCTAGATCCGATGACTCAAAGTATTATATCTGATACTTTTAAAAACTATGAAGGGACAATGCTTGTGGTATCACACAATCTTGAGTTTGTTGATAACTTAAACATAAACAGAATGCTCCTTTTACCAAGTGGAAGAATTACATATTACGATCGAGATATAGTGCTCCATTATGAACTTTTAGATGAGGAAAATAAAGATATTAAATGGTGATAAAAATGCAAAGAAAAATATATGAAAAACTATTGGAATGGAAAAATAGAGAAGAAAGAAAACCTTTAATGCTTTTTGGTGCTAGACAAATCGGAAAAAGTTACATAATAGATGAATTTTGTAAAAACGAATTTAAAAATTATAGCAAACTAAATTTAATGGAAGATGAAAGTGTAGTTTATACATACAAAGAACCACAAAATGCTGACAAAAAATACAGCTATCTTTTATCTTATGCAGGGATAGAAAACTAGATGATATCTTAAAATCATATTTCGAAGATATGTACAAATATGTAGATAATAACAGTGATACAATTAAAATTGAGGCAATATACAAAACCATTCCAACTCAACTAGGCAATGATAGTCAAAAATTTCAATATAAAAACATAAATAAAAACGCTCGAAAAAGAGATTATGAGGTACCATTATTTTGGCTTTTATCAACCAAAAAAGTTTATAATGCAGCAAATATTAAACTACCTGAAGTACCATTAATAGCCTTTGCAGACTTCGATGCATTTAAACTTTATATGAATGATGTTGGATTATTGAGAAAGATGTCTAACATAACATATAGAGGTATTATAGATTCTAGAAACAATACTTATAAAGGAATTATAGCCGAAAATTATGTAGCGACACAGCTAATGGTATAGAAGATTTATATATATTGGAAATGGATTTTCTTTTACAAACAGATGATGGAATCATACCAGTCGGAGTAAAGGCCGCTGAAAATACTCAAGCGAAAAGCTTAAAATCATATGTAAATAAGTTTAATCCTCAATATTCAATAAGAATATTAACTAAGAATTTTGGTTTTGTTAATAATATAAAGTCTGTTCCATTATATGCAGTATTTTGCATAAAAAAATAACTGTTTAATTTTCGCTTAATTTTGGTATAATTAAATATATAAAGGAAGTGATTTATATGCGGATTTTAATTATTGAAGATGAATACAACCTAGCGGATGCCATCTCAGCTAGACTTAAAAAAGAAAAATATCTTGTGGATATTAAAACAGATGGCGAAGAAGGATATTTTGATGCCACAACCGGAGCTTATGATTTAATTATTCTTGATGTAATGCTTCCAAATATGAATGGTTTTGAAATACTAAAAAGGCTTAGGGAAGAAGAAGTATCAAGTAAAATTATTATGCTTACCGCTAAAAGTACAATTGAGGACAAACTAGATGGCCTTGAAAATGGGGCAAATGACTACATAACTAAGCCATTTCATATGGATGAACTTGTAGCAAGAATAAATATTCAACTTAAAAAAAATTCAAGTGAAAAAAACATTCTCAAGTACCATGACTTAGAACTAAATATCGATAAGTCCAAACTAACATGCACCAAAACAGGTGATTCAATTGATTTAGTCTGTAAAGAATTCCAACTTCTAGAATACTTTATGAATAACCCAGAACAAATCCTATCTAAATTACAAATCTACGATAAAGTCTGGGGCATAGATACTGACATTGAATCAAATAACTTGGAAGTGTTTTTAACATTTCTGCGAAGAAAATTAAAAGCTATTGGCTCTACATCTAACATAAAAGCAGTTAGAAATCTCGGATATAAGTTGGTGAATAAATGAAAAAATTAAATAAAAAAGTATATTTTACCATAACAGTTATTTTAACAATAAGTTTACTTAGTTTTATAACGATATTCTCTGTTAATAATTATATATCTAAGTATAAACAAATGGAGAGTAATCTAAGCATGGAAGATAAAATGGGAAATCCTCCGGATAAACCTAATAATGAAGAAAAAGACATGGATGAAAATATTAAATTTATGGATGTAACCATGTACACCATAATCGTTGAAAATAACACTGTTAAAGAAATAATGAATCATTCTAATAACAATTTAAGCGATGAAGAAATAAGAACTCTTGCTGAATCAATATTAAATGGCAATGTTAAAAATAAATATATAGGCAATTTATTCATAGAAAAATATAGTTACAAATATGATGGAAGAAGCCTTACTATCATAGATAATTCCAGTATTTCTAAAGAACTTACCAACAACTTATTAACAACGCTTTTGATATTCACGATATTAGAAATATTAATTCTTTATTTAGCTAAAGTAATTACTGTATGGATTACTAAGCCTGTTAAAGAAAGCTTTGATAGACAAAAAGAATTTATTGCCGATGCTTCCCATGAACTAAAGACACCTCTTTCCGTTATTATGGCTAGTGTTGAAGCTTATCAAGACAATCCCAAAGAAAAGAAATGGCTTACTAACATAAAGCTTGAATCGGAGCGTATGAATGATTTAATTATCGAACTTCTTGAACTTGCTAAAAGCGAAGGAAAGAGTAATGTCTTATACTCCGAAGGTAATTTATCTAAGACAGTGGAGTTATCACTACTCACCTTCGAAGGAATTGCCTTTGAAAAAGGTATTAAGATAGACTATGATATAGAAAGTAATATAAAACTTACAATGAATGAAAATAACATCAAAGAACTTATAGAAATTTTACTTGATAATGCCATTAAACATTCTAAAGAAAAAGGTACTATCAAAGTAACTTTAAAAGAAGTAGGTAAATCTATTTTACTAGATGTGACTAATGAGGGCGAGGGAATACTTCCTGAGGAAGAAGAAAAAATATTTGAAAGATTCTATCGAAGTGATAAATCAAGAGATAGAAAAGAATCAAGGTATGGACTAGGGCTAGCTATAGCTAAAAATATAGTAACAAATCACAATGGTGTAATTTCTGCTAAATCTAAAGATGGATATACAACATTTAAAATAATTTTCAAAAAATAGTAAAATTTAATTTTTATTTAATTTATGAAGTATATTATTAAGATGGAAAGGAAAAATAATATATAAGAATATTAAAATTTAAAAGGAGATGGTCGATATGAAACAAAAAACAAAAAATATCATAATGATAATTCTTATTATATTAACAATAGGTAGTGTCGCAGGTACTATGTATTATGCAAAAACACATGTTACCACCACTGAAAGCAATGAAATGATGGTTCCAAGTGGTATGGGCGAAGGTGGAGCGCCAGATATGACAAACAGTAATAATCAAGGCGAACCACCGGAAAAACCAGATGGCGATAGTACTTCTGAAAACCAAAGTACACCACCGGAAAAACCAGATGGAGAAAGCTCTGACTCAAATCAAAGCACACCACCAGAAAGAACAGATGATGATTCATCAAATGAAAATGGTGAAAGACCAGAAATGCCAAACGGTAATCAAAATGGAAATGCTGCCAAAAGCATTTCCACAGGTTACTATGTAGCGTTTGCTATTGAAGGATTAGTTTTATCTACATTAATTATCTATTTAGTAATGTCTAATTGTAATAAAAAAACTATAAAAGAAACATTTGCTAATAAAGATAAAATTATTATAAGTGTTTTATCTATAGTTATATTAACAAGTGCCATTACTTTAGGAAGTAGTATTCTAACAAATAAAGTTATTTTAAATAGTGAATCTAGTGAAACAGAAAACAAAGGAAATAATGAAAATTCTTCAAATGGAGCAACATATTCTAGTAGTACAACTATTACAGAAGATTCTAGTATATCTGATGAAGAATACACATCAAGTACTGCTGAAGAAAATGCCGTTTCCGTAAGCAAAGCAAAAGTAACTTTAGACGGTGTAACAGTTACTAAAACAGGAGATTCTACAAGTGGTGATAATTCCAACTTTTATGGCACAAATTCGGCGATAATTGCCAAAGATGGAGCAACGCTTTCTATAAAGAATTCAGAAATTACAACAGATGCTGACGGGGCTAATGGGGTATTTAGTTATGGTGGAAGTGCAACAACTAACAATTCATCTAGTGATGGAACAACTGTAAATATAAGTGATACAAAAATAACAACAACAGGTGATAATGCTGGTGGTATTATGACAACAGGTGGAGGCATAACCAATGCTGAAAATTTAACGATTACAACCTCAGGTACATCAAGTGCAGCTATAAGGTCTGACCGAGGTGGTGGAACTGTAACTGTTGATGGAGGAACATACAAAACAACTGGCAAGGGTTCTCCAACAGTTTATTCAACTGCTGATATAACCGTAAAAAATGCTAAGTTAACTGCTACTAGCTCTGAAGGTATTGTAATCGAAGGTAAAAATAGTGTAACTCTAGAAGGTGTAACTCTAACAGATACAAACAGTACATTAAATGGACAATCAACAACTTATAAAAACATATTCCTTTACCAATCAATGAGTGGTGATGCCGCTGATGGTACTGCAACATTTACTGCTAAAGATAGTAAAATAACAACAAATAAAGGTGATACCCTTTATGTTACTAACACAACCGCCCAAATAACTCTTGAAAACAATACCATTACTAATAATGATGAAGGTGGATATTTCTTAAGAATCCAAAAAGACTCATGGGGAACATCAGGTTCAAATGGAGGGGATGTAACTCTTAATCTAATAAATCAAACTGCAACAGGGGATATCTATGTAGATTCTATCTCAAGTCTAGTTATTAATCTAACAGAAAAATCAAGTTATGAAGGAGCTATAAACACTGATGATACTGCCAAAAGCATAACTTTAAAACTTGATAAATCATCTACTCTTACATTAACTGGCGATACTTATGTAACAAGTCTAGATGATGTAGATGAAGACTATTCTAACATAGACTTTAATAGTTACAAATTATATGTAAATAATAAAGCTATCAATTAACTAAGTAGTGCAAGCTACCTAGTTTTTTAATGTTTTTTGGATAAATTTGGACTTAAATTCGAAATTTACCCAAAAAAGTATAGACTAGATTTTTAAAAAGTGTTATATTATATACAGGAGATGATTTCTATGATAGAATACAGAACAAGAAGTATTGAAAAATGTTTGGAAGAAATGATAGGCAAGTTCCCTGTTATAATGGTTACAGGTTCTAGACAAGTTGGAAAAACGACCTTACTTAATCATTTACAAACTAAAAATAAAAACATTAACTACGTTTCTCTTGATAATGTGCTTTTAAGAGTCCAAGCTAATGAAAACCCAGAATTGTTTTTAAGAAACTATGATACACCACTTATTATTGATGAATTCCAATATGCACCGGCTTTACTTAATTATATTAAAATAAATGTAGATGAGGCTAGAAAAAATGCTATGTTTGGTGATAAAAACGAAGTAGGTACTCTTTATTATTTAACTGGCTCGCAAATATTTGAAACCATGAGTGAAGTTAGCGAATCCCTAGCGGGTAGGGTAGTAATTTTTGACTTATATGGTTTTTCAACAAGAGAAATCTATGACAAAAAAGATGTTATCTTCATCCCAGATATTGATTTAATAAAGAAAAGAGAACCACTTCCTTACCTAAATGTCCCAGAAATATACAAGAGGATACTTAACGGTAGTTATCCAGAGACTTTAAATGTAAGTGATGCTGAAAGAGAAAAATATTTTGAAAGTTATATACGAACTTATATTGAAAGAGATGTAAGAAAATTAGTTAATGTAAAAGATGAAAATAAGTTTATAAAGTTCATATCTTCAGTTGCAGTTAGAACATCTCAAGAGTTTAATGCCTTAGACATAGCCAAAGATGTAGAAATAGATTCAAAGACTGTAGATGAATGGATGTCTATTTTAAAAAACACTAATTTAATTTATATGTTGAATTCCTATTCAAACAATAACTTAAAGAAAATAATTAAAAGACCTAAGATTTATTTTATGGATACAGGCTTAGCTTCATATCTAGCAGGCTACACAAATGAATCTACCTTAGAAAGGGGTGCTTTTAGTGGTGCCATTTTTGAAACATACATTATATCTGAGATAATTAAATCTTTCACAAACAATGGTATATATCCTAAAAATAGATTGTTCTATTATAGAGATACTCATGGTAAAGAAATAGATTTACTTGTTATATATGATAATAATATATATCCAGTTGAAATAAAAAAGAGTTCCAACCCAGGCTATAATGCAATTAAAAACTTCGATGTGGTAAAATCCTTTGGTTATGAATGTAAAAATGGCATAGTATTGTGTATGATGAAAAACATCATAGCTATAGATGAAAATAATTACTGTGTACCAATAGAATATATTTAACTAAATAAGTATGGCATCCTATAAGGCTAATTATTCTTTTATCTTCTTATAACAACTTCTTTTTCTCTTTTTATTAGTTAATGACTCTCTTTCTAAAAATAATTCTTTAACTTGTATATTAAAAGTATTGGCAATATGATTTATGTAATCTACTAGAGTAGTACCTAGTTTTTTTATTAAAAATATGATAAAATACTTCTCGAAGGGAATATTTTTATGAAAGAAGAATTATTAAATAAATTAAATCTATATAAAGAAAAGTTATCATCTTTAGGGAGGTATCTTTGACTTACCTAAAAAGAAAGAAGAAATAGCTTTCCTAGAAGAACTTTCAAGCAAAGAAGAATTCTGGCAAGATATAGACAAAGCTAATGAAGTAAATAAAAGATTAGCAAACTTAAAAAAAGAAGTATCTTTATATAATAGCTTAGAAAAAGAAATAACTGATAATATAGAGTTACTCGCATCATCGGATGAAGAAATATTAATGTTGGTAAGTGATGAGTTATCCACGCTTGAAAAAGAAATTGATGAGTTAGAAACATCTGTTACCTTAAGTGGTGAATTTGACTCTCTTAATGCTTATTTGGAAATTCACCCAGGAGCTGGTGGTACTGAAGCTTGTGACTGGGCTGACATGCTTGCAAGAATGTATGAAAGGTTTTCTGAAAAGGAAGGCTATAAATGTGAAGTTATTGATGAACTTAAAGGCGAAGAAGCAGGTATCAAAAGTATTACTTTAAAAATAAGCGGGGACTATGCCTATGGATACCTCAAAAAAGAAGATGGAGTCCACCGTCTAGTTCGTATATCGCCATTTGATGCTGGAGCTAGAAGACACACATCATTCGCATCTGTAAGTGTTATGCCTGAGATAAAAAAGGATATTAACATAGAAATAAAGGATGAAGATTTAAAAATAGATGTATATCACTCAAGCGGAGCAGGTGGACAGTCTGTAAATACAAGCAACTCGGCAGTAAGAATTACACATGTGCCTTCTAAAATTGTTGTTACTTGTCAAAATGAAAGAAGTCAGTTAAACAATAAAGAACAAGCAATGAAAATGCTTAAAAATAAGTTATATATGATGGAACTTGAAAAAGAAGAAGCTAAATTAAATGCCCTAAAGGGTGATACCTCTAGTATAAATTTTGGAAGTCAAATAAGAAGTTATGTCTTAGAACCATACAAAATGGTCAAAGACCATCGCAGTAACTATGAATCCCATGAACCAGATAAAATACTTGATGGTAATATAAAACCAATGCTTGTATATAATTTAAAGGAGCTAAAATGAAGAAAGTAACTAAATTTTTAAAAGAAAATCTATGTCACAATGATACAATCGTAGTTGCTTGTAGTGGTGGAGCTGATTCCATGTGTCTTTTAGATATCACAGCTAATATTAAAGAAGAATTAAAACTTAAAATAGTTGTTGCTCATGTAAATCATAAACTAAGATGCGAAAGTGAAGAAGAAGCTTTGATGGTTAAAGAATACGCCAATAAACATGGTTTAGTGTTTGAGCTTCTTGAAATAAATGAGTATCTAACTGAAAACTTCACGGAAGAAGATGCCCGTAAAAGAAGATATAAGTTCTTTGATGAAGTAGTAAATAAATATAAAGCAAGTGCTTTGCTAACCGCCCACCATGGTGATGATTTAATTGAAACAATATTAATGCGTTTAACTCGAGGTAGCAATCTAAGTGGTTACATTGGTATTAAAGAAGTATCTCTAAATGATAAATACAAGATTTTAAGACCGTTATTATCTGTTACTAAAGATGATATTCTAAAATATAATACTGATAATAAAGTACCTTTTAGTGAAGATAAAACTAACAAAGAACTTGTCCACACGAGAAATAGATACAGACACATTGTTCTTCCTTTTTTAAAGAAGGAAAATCCAAAAGTAAATGAAAAATACTTAAAATTTTCTAAAGAACTAATTGAATATGATAATTTTGTAAATAATTATATTATAAATAACAAATTTATCGTGGATAACTATATAGTTATTAACAAAGTTGCAAATGAAAGTAACTTTATAAAAAGAAAGTGTCTAGAACAACTTGTCAAAGATATCCAAAGTAAAGATTATTTTGATATCTCAGATAAACAAATGGATAATTTAGTAAATCTTTTAAATCAAAGTAATAAATCAATTGATTTAAATAATAGTTATATGGGTGTTAATAGTTATGGAAGGGTTTATATTATTAAAAAGGAAAATACTACTTTAGAAGAAATTATCCTAGATAAAGCAACCTCTGTAGGGGATTTTATCTTTACATATAATGAGGATAGCACTGATAATTCAAATTCATGTATATGTTTATTATCTAGTGAAATAACACTTCCATTAAAGATAAGAGCTATTAAACCTGGGGATAAAATGCAAGTAAAAAATTTAAACGGAAGTAAAAAGGTGAGTGATATTTTCATAGATTGCAAGGTTCCAAAAGATAAAAGAAGTACTTATCCAGTGCTTGTAGATGCCAAAAATACCATTTTATGGGTCCCAAATTTAAAAAAATCGCAATTTTCTAAAGACATTTCTGAAAAATATGATATAATAATTAGATGTAAGGCAAGGTGAAATTAAAAAAATGAATGTAAAAACAAGAAAAAGTGAGAGTTTTAAAAACCTATTACCATATATAGTATTAGCTTGTGTAATAGCTATAGTATTAAGTGTACTTAACTTACAAGGTAATAGTGTTCATGAACTAAAAACTGGAGAACTTATTTCTGAACTTGAAAATGACAATGTTACAGAAATAACTGTGACTCCGAGAAGTAGTGAGAGTATATATGTAATCACAGGTAAGCTAGAAGATTACAAGAAAAATGAAAGTTTTGAAACTAAAGTCGTAGGTTCTGAACTAGATACAGTATTAACTTTAATTAAAACTAACGAAGTTAAAGAATATGATACTAATTCTGACCCAGGTGAAAATGTTTTACTATATATTTTAGTAAATGTATTACCTTTAGTACTTATGGTTGTAATTATGTATGTTTTATTTACTAAACTCGCTAGTACTAACAAAAACTCCATGGACTTTGGTAAAAGCAAAGCACGTTTAAGCAATGATAATGACAAAAAAAGTTTTAAAGATGTTGCTGGTTTAAAAGAAGAAAAAGAAGAAGTAGAAGAATTAATAGACTTCTTAAAGAACCCTAAGAAGTTTGAAAAGATGGGGGCTAGAATTCCTAAAGGTGTACTACTTGTAGGCCCTCCAGGAACAGGTAAAACATTACTTGCAAAAGCTATTGCTGGTGAAGCTAATGTACCATTTTTCTTTATAAGTGGTTCTGATTTCGTGGAACTTTTCGTAGGTGTTGGAGCTTCACGCGTTCGTGATATGTTCAAAGAAGCTAAAAGAAATGCGCCATGCTTAATCTTTATTGATGAAATAGATGCCGTAGGTCGTCAAAGAGGAACAGGTCTTGGTGGTGGACATGATGAAAGAGAACAAACTCTAAATCAATTACTAACAGAAATGGATGGTTTTGGGGAAAATGAAGGCATTATTATAATTGCGGCGACAAATAGACCGGATGTCCTTGACCCAGCTCTTCTTCGTCCAGGTCGTTTCGATAGACAAGTAACAGTTAGTCTTCCAGATGCTAATGAACGTGAACAAATATTAAAGGTTCATGCTAAGAACAAAACTTTAGGTAAAGATGTAAACTTAAATAATTTAAGTTTAAGAACTCCAGGTTTCTCTGGTGCAGACCTAGAAAACTTACTTAATGAAGCAGCCCTTCTTACTGTTCGTCGTAATAAAAATGCTATTACAATGGATGAAATAGACGAAGCAACTGATAGAGTTCTACTTGGGCCTGCTAAAACAACTAGAAAAATTACTGACAAAGAAAAGAAACTTGTTTCAATTCATGAAGCAGGTCATGCTGTAATTGGTATAAAACTAGAAGATGCTCAAGAAGTCCATAAAATTACAATCATTCCTCGTGGTATGGCTGGCGGTTATACAATGATGCTTCCGAAAGAAGAAAAAATTGCTGTTATGACTAAAGATGAGCTTTTAGCTCAAATCACTGGCTTACTCGGAGGTCGTGTTTCTGAAGAAATGTTCCTAAAAGAAATATCTACCGGTGCAAGTGATGACTTCAAAAAAGCAACTCGCATTGCAAGAAGTATGGTAACTGAATACGGAATGAGTGAACTTGGTACTGTTCAATATGAAGAAAAGAGTGAAAATGTCTTCTTAGGTAGAGATTATGCTAAAGCTCGTAATTTCTCTGACCAAGTTGCTCTTGAAATCGATGAACAAGTTCGTAAGATTATTGAAGAATGCTACGAAAAGGCTAAACAAATCATTGGTGAAAACAAAGATTTAATATTTGCTCTAAGTGATGCTTTAATGAAATATGAAACACTTACTAAAGAACAAATTGAATCAATCGTTGAAACTGGTGAAATAAAAATGGTTGAAGAACCTAGCAAAGAAGTGACTGAAGAAGTTAAAGAAACAAAGAAGAAATCTAGAAAAACAAAGGATGAAGATAAATAATCCTTGCAAAGTTAATTAACTTGTGATAGATTATTAATGAAATGGATGTGTTAAAATGTTAGAAAATATATTACTTATAATATCTGTATTACTTATAGCCATAGTCCTTTTACAAGGAAATAAAGCAAGTGATGCTGGTGGAATCATTACAGGTGGTAATGAAAACTTATTTGGACACCAAAAAGAAAGAGGTTTAGAATTAGTTATATCTAGAATAACATTAATTCTAGGAATTCTATTCTTTGTAATATCTTTAATATTATTCTTAAAATAGTGGTTAACCACTATTTTTTCTTTTCAAAATAATGTATAATGAATACAGGATGGTGATTCTTAAATGAATATTAAAGAGTGTTTAGAAAAAATGACAAGTGAGGAATTAGAAAGTTTATATGAAAAATTAAATGCTAAAACCATCGAAGATGCAGAAAACTTTTTGATTTCTGTAGCTAACAACAAAACAATTTATTTAACTGATGATGAACTTAAACTATTATCTGACTTTGATGGAGTAACCCTAAATGATTATTTAATAGATAATGCCCTAATACTTAAGGTAGATGGGAAGTATTTAGTAAGTGAAGAAGTAAAATTAACTGCGGATGCTTTTATTAATGATGCTTACGCAAGTCTACAAAGAAAGAGTCAAATAATAAGTTTTTATGTCATGATAAATGGCAAGATCAGTTTAAAAAACGCAAAGCGTTTGTGTCGCAGAAGTGGTGTCTCAATTTCTATGGATGAACTTATGTCTACCATTCGAACTTCTAAACTTAAATGCGATCACAATTTTTTATATAATAATGTTTGCGTTGAACAAAATAATTCGGAACCTAACGAGTACAAAGCTTATAACATTCACAACATCATGTTGATTAATAAGCTTATCAGTAATTATTACCCTAGTAAGATTGAAAAACTTATCGGAAAATATGTATCAAAATTAGACAATGAAAATCAAATAGATTTTTTCTATGAGTTATGTGTTTATGCCATGATTGGTCATTTGAGCCTTAGCTTTTATGATGATGTTTTCAAAAAAGAAAAAATTAAGTTATCTAAAAATGTAAGAAGTGAATTTAATGAATTGATTACCGAAATAAACAAATATCTTCCTAATTTTCTTTATGGCGGCAATCCTTTAATCCTTCAAAACAATACAATTACTGAAGAAGAATATTATAAATACGTTAATGAATTAATAAATAAAGTTGCTGATAATACACCATGTTGGATTTATAATGGATTTACCCCAAATGAAAATGCTAAGAATAAGAAAGGATTTTAGTTATGAAAAAGAAAGTTATAATTATTATAAGTGCTGTTAGTTTAGCATTAGTTTCTGTAGCAATAGCTGTTTTTGTAGGCAAAAGTAATAAAGGGGATCCCGATAAAATTATTAAGGTAAGTACTTTAGAACAATTAACTACACTAAGTGAAAGTAATTCTTCTGAAGCTGCCGAACTTATAAAAAGCAACATAGTTAAAGTAATTAATAAAATAGATGATGAAACATCCATCATAGGTACTGGCTTTTTTGATAAATCGGGATATTTAGTAACAAATAGTCATTTGGTAGATATTAAGGGAAGCATAACAATAGTTTATAACAATGGTCAAGAAACAACTGCCGAACTTTATAGTAATGATATTACATCTGATATTGCTTTACTTACAGTGGATAAGCCTTTAGTTAAATCGATGTACTATGGTAAAACTTTATCAATTAAAGTAACAGATGATGTTTATGCGGTTGGTTATCCGTTTGCTTTTGAAGGTGAGGCTAGCGTATCTAAGGGAGTGTTATCCGCAAGAAGGAGTGCTGGAGGAATAGAGTTTTTACAATCTGATATATCTCTTAACACTGGTAATAGCGGAGGCCCCTTGATAAACGATAAAGCTGAAGTTTTAGGCATAAATACTTATGCAACTGAAAATGCATCCATAGGTATGGCTATATCATCTGAATCTCTTGAGGTTATTATAAACAAACTAATTGAGAATAAAATGGTAAACTACATCGAAGAAACAAGGCCTGAAAATGCTTTAAGTACAGTTCTTACTGAAATAGGCTATAAATATGATGACTTATATAGTGAAAGATATTTCTTAGAAAGACATCATAAATATGAAGATATTGAAAATAGAGAACAAAATGAAGAAAACAAGCAAAATAGTGGAGGCCAAAAACCTAAGGAAAATGAAAAAAATACAAAGAACGAACCTGCCAAGGATTATTCTATAACTATGAAAAGTAATCTCCAGTTTAAATCTGGTAAATCACTCAGTAAAAACGCTGCAGATTATGCAACTCTTGGCCGAAATTTAACAAATTGTCAAGTGGATTTATCTAAAGTAGATGTAAGCAAAGGTGGCAATTATAATATTGAAATAATTTGTGACCAAAACAGTCAAAAAGGTAGCATAACAATTTTAGGCTCTATACCACCTAATAAAATAGAAATACCAGAGATTGTGATGGATGAAACAAAAAATAATGTAACAAGCATAGATGACATAACTGGAATAGTATGGTATTATCCAGGCTATGCTGATGCATGTCAAACCTTCAGATTCAATGTGGATTCTTATGAATGGTATAGTCATAGAATGGATCCCGTTGGCCGATTAACTGCAAATTATGGCGGAGGAAGTATGTACCACACTTTTGAAGAGTTCCTTTCATCGGTTCGCTTATGGAGGCAAGGTAATTTTCTCGTAGTTACTTATTCGGGAAGAAGCTATACACTAACTTCTATCAAAGGAACTGGTTATTATACTAACCAACTAAATGATTGCAAAAACATTTTTGAAAGCTATTTTAATTAGCTTTCTTTTATAATTAATACACTTTTCACTTTCTTTTCACAATAATTTTACATTAATACCATTAATTTAGTATATATTTATTTTGTCAGTTGTGATATAATGTTTAAAGTAAAGGCGGTATAGTGTGAAAAGTAAAACATTTAAAACATTAGATGAACAAATTGACATACTAACTAACAAAGGTTTAGTGGTGGAAGATATCCAGACTGCTAAAACTGTTTTGCTTAGAGAAAATTACTTTTTCTTAAGTGGTTATCGCCATTTATTTATGAATCCAAATGATAATAAATCTTATCTTGAGGGTACAACATTTGATGAATTATACTCAATGTTCTTATTTGATAGACAACTAAGAAATATTCTTTTTAAAAACATCTTAATTGTTGAAAATAATTTAAAAAGTATATTATCTTATGTAATGAGTAAAAATCATGGCTTTAAAGAAAATAATTATTTGAATCCTAAAAATTTTGTTAGAGATTCAAGAAAATCAAGACAAATCAATGATTTGATCCGCAAGATGAAAAGACAAATTAGTGTTAATGGCAAACAGCATAGTGCAACTGCCCATTATATCATTAATTATGGTTACATTCCCCTTTGGGTAGTTGTCAAGGTATTATCATTTGGTATTGTGGGTGAGCTATATACTGTTCTTCAGTACCAAGACCAAAAAGAAATCGCCGATGCTTTTGGAATAAGTATTGATAAAATGGTAGATTATCTGCCGCTGATGGCTAATTATCGTAATTTATGTGCCCATGAAGATATTTGCTATGTCAATAGAACCCAAAAATCTATTGATGAAACAAAATTTCATCGTTTATTGTATATTCCAAAGGTAAATGAGGAATATATATATGGAATCAATGATTTATTTACAATAATAATTATTTTAAAACAACTACTTGATGAAAAAGATTTTAATCTACTTATTAGTGAAATAAGTTATGAACTTGATCGCCTTTCTGGGAAATTGAAGGTAATCAAGATAGAAAAAGTATTACATGAAATGGGTTTCCCAAATAATTATAAAGAAATAGTGAGGTTAGAAAAATGAGTAAAGAACAAAATGAACAAAGAAGAAAGATAGTTTATTATTTAATTACATTTTTTGTAGGATGTTTGGCAATGTACGCTATTGTATATTTTTTTCCAACATCAATTACAGAAAGTGTAACTAAGGTTGAAAAGGATGTAACCGTAACAGAAACGGGTATTGCGGATGCGGTTGAAAAGGTTTATGATGCTGTTGTAGTTGTATCAACATATAATGACGAAGTATATACGGCATCCGGCACAGGTTTTATTTACAAAAAAGATGGAAATAAGTATTATATATTAACAAACCATCATGTTATTGATGGAGGAAATAAAGTTACAGTTACTTTTACAGATGGAAGTATTTTAGAAACAAAAGTCGTTGGTTCAGACCAATATGCAGATATTGCTGTTTTAAGTTTAGAAACAGAAAAAGAACTAACAGTTGCCGAACTTGGTAAGAGTGAAAATTCAAGAGTAGGTGATACAGCTTTTGCAGTCGGAGCTCCTCTTGATAGCGTTTATTCTTGGACTGTAACTAGAGGTATTTTATCTGGAAAAGACCGGATGGTTGAAGTAACTTTGGGAAGTAGTAATAGTAGTAGTGATTATGTTATGAAAGTTCTTCAAACAGATGCAGCTATTAACTCAGGTAATAGTGGGGGACCACTTTGTAATAGTAATGGTGAAGTTATAGGTATTACTTCTCTAAAACTAGTAAGTAGTGGTGTCGAAGGTATGGGATTTGCAATTCCAATTGAATTTGCTACAGACAAAGCAGAACAAATAATTAATGGCGAAGTATCTGAATATCCTTATATAGGTATATCCATGCTAGATATTACTACTGTTTATAATACATATAAATATTATGATTTAATTAAGTCTTCTGGTCTATCAAGTGGTGTTATCGTAGCTAGTGTTGAAAAAGGAAGTCCTGCGAGCAAAGCTAAAATCCAAGCGGATGATATTATAACTAAAATAAATGGTAATGATATTAAAAATATAGCTTATTTAAGATATTACTTATATCAACATAATGTTGGTGATACTATAAAAGTTACAGTTTATAGAGATGGAAGCACTAAAGAAATAAATGTTACTTTAGGCGCAAATAAGCAAACAAGTTAGTTTGCTTATTTGCTTATAAGAGGAAATTATGAAATTAAGAAGATTAATAGCGTATATAATAGACATCACACTAGTGTCTTTTATAGCATGCGCTGTAGCAAGCATAAAAGTATTAAATCCATATTATGATAATTATATAGATTCTTATGATGCTTTTAATGAAACACTAAGTAACATCAGTGAAGATAACATAGAAGAAATCTTAACAAGTGATAGACTAATAAACCAGTTCCAAGATTGCTTAAAATATAGCACTTACCAAACAGGTATATCTCTTGCTTGTTATTTACTTTACTTCGTAGGTTTTCAAAAATGGAATAAAAATCAAACCGTAGGTAAAAAACTTATGAGACTTAAAGTAGTAAGTACTAGTAGCAAAGAATCAGTTTCCATATGGCAATACCTAGTAAGAACAATCATAGCGTATAACATATTTACAACAGTCCTAAGTATGCCTATATCTCTATATTTAAAAGGAAAACCTTTTTTAATAACAATTGTTACCATCAATATCATTGGTTACATTATTACTTATATAGACTATCTAGTGGTTCTTATTAGAAAAGATAGTAGAGCCCTACATGATTTACTTGGAAGCACAAAAGTAACGGAGGAATAAAATGTCATTAATTAAAGTAAAAGAATATTTAAAAAAATACAACAAAGATAAGGATATTATTGAATTTAATGAATCTAGTGCCACCGTAAAAGAGGCTGCACTAGCCATTGGTTGCACAGAATCTGACATAGCTAAGACATTATCTTTCATAGTTCAAGGTAATCCCATTTTAATAGTTATGGCTGGGGATAAAAGATGTGATAACCACAAGTATAAATCCTTATTTCATGAAAAAGCTCACATGATACCTCGGGAAGATTTAGTCTCTTTGATAGGTCATGAAGCCGGTGGGGTTTGTCCTTTCGGAGTTAATGATGGCGTTAAAATCTATTTAGATGTTTCCCTAAAGCTCCATGACTTTATCTACCCAGCTTGTGGAAGTATAAATAGTGCCATCAAACTATCCCTAGATGAATTAGAGTCTTTGATAGATTCTCCAGAATGGATAGATGTAACAAATTAGCTATAACTCCAAAAAAGTGTTTAATGGGGGAACTATTAAGTTGATGAAGAGTTTAGATTGTAGTGATGATGTATGTGGATACAAAGGGGTTAATTCTACAATAAATATGTCTGGGAGTGATAGTAGTGGTTTTGGTAATAATAGCTACTATATGCGATTCGTGGGGACAACTAATATCGATAAAGGCCGGTTTCCGGATTGGGGAAATCTGTATATTAATAGTTATGTGGGAAGTTCGACATTTAGTAGTCAAATTTACATTTTATTATAACTGATACTACTTTAAATATAAAATATGTAGAATTTATTGATGCTAGCACAATTAAAATTCCAATGTTCTATCAGGTAATAAAAGTATTTTTGCTGATTTGCCGAGTGATGGTATTGATTTTTTACAGAATCTTATTGGAAATACTAGTTTTAATACTGCAACACTATCATTTGATTTCAATGGCTTTACCTTTACTCTTGAAGAAGCTCAAACTTATATAAATAGACTATAATTAATTCATTATTTACATAACTTGTCATATCCATATTAACAAAAAATTGAATAATAATAATAGTCCATGGTAAAATATAATACGGAGGATATACAAATGAAAATAATAAATGATATAGATATAAAAAACAAATCTGTGGTACTTAGATTAGATTTTAATGTGCCCGTAGAAGATGGAGTAATCAAAGATAATTCAAAGATAGTTAAGTCCCTAAAAACAATTAATTATTTACTTGAAAATAATTGCAAAGTTATCATACTTAGCCATTTTGGAAGAATAAAAAGCGAAGAAGATAAAGCTAAAAATAGTCTAAAGATAGTTGCTAAAGAACTAGCAGATTTACTTAAAAGAAAAGTCAAATTCTTAAACAATTGTTATGGAAGTAAGGTAAAAGAAATAGTAGATGCTTCATCATTCGGGGATGTAATTCTTTTAGAAAATACCAGATTTATGGATATTCCTGACAAAAAAGAAAGTAACAATGACTTATCACTTGCTGAGTACTGGGCAAGCCTAGGGGATTTATACATTAATGATGCTTTTGGTTCAATGCACAGAAGTCATGCTTCTACTGCTGGTATTGCCAAATATTTACCACACGCTATAGGTTTTTTAGTTATGGATGAATTAACTCATTTAAACATATTAGTTCATGATACTGACCATCCATTTACTGTTTTTATGGGTGGAGCTAAAGTTGATGATAAATTACCTATCATTAAATCATTAATAGATAGATGCGATTATCTATTGCTTGGTGGAGGTATAGCTAATTCATTCTTAAAAGCTAAAGGTGCCGATATCGGAGCAAGTCTAGCAACAAGTGATGAATCTGTTTTAAATGAATTAAGAACAATCATGGATAATAACAAAGGAAAAATAATTCTACCTATTGATTTTACTTTAGATGATGGAATTATCTATGATATAGGAAGTAAGAGTATTGACCTTTATAAAAAATATATTGACGAAAGTAAAATAGTATTTGTAAACGGTACGTGTGGTAAATTTGAGGACGAAAGGTTTATGGAAGGCACAGTTAATTTATTTAAAACACTTTCTCAAAGTAACGCCAAAGTAATTATAGGTGGGGGCGATACTGCAAGTGCATGTAGTAAATTTGGTTTTCTTGATAAATTTTATTATGTATCAAGTGGCGGCGGCGCTACCCTTGAATACATTGCTGATAAAACCCTAAAAGCTTTAGAATGGATGGAATAAAATGAAGTATTTAGTTTGTAACTTTAAAAATAAATTACTTAAAGAAGATATCTTAAAGTACATAAGAAATCTAGGAGAAATAGAACCTAAGACAAAATTAATTTTATGTCCTCCGTCAATATACCTTGATTATTTTAGCAATACTTTATATGATATAGGTGTCCAAGATATAAGCAGTTTTTATGATAAAACTATTACTGGTGAAATAGATGCTACTCAAGTTAAAAGTATGGGGGCAAAATATGTAATCATTGGCCATAGTGAAAGAAGAATATACAAGCACGAAATTAATATAGACTTTATTAATAAGATAAATAATGCTGAAGAAGTAGGTCTTAATGTAATATATGCAATCGGAGAAACTTTAAATGAAAAAGAGGATGGAAGAACTTTTGAAGTTTTAGAAAAACAAATAAGTGAAGTGCTAAACAACGTTCAAATAAAAAACATTATAATTGCTTATGAACCTGTTTGGGCTATTGGAACAGGAAAGGTGCCTGAAGCCTCTGATATAAAAGAAACAATCGATTTTATAAGTGATTTACTTATGGAAAAGTACGAAACAAAATTAGATATCTTATATGGTGGTAGTGTAAATGATGAAAACATATCCGATTTTACATCTATCAAAGGTTTAAGTGGATTCCTAGTTGGAGGAGCATCACTTGACCCTAATAAAGTAAAAGCAATGTTACTTAATATAAAAGAATAAATTTCTCACTTACGTGGGATTTTTTTTGCTCAAAACTTGCACAATGAACTTGATTTTTGAAAAAAGTATGATAATCAGGTATAAGAATGAAACTAACAAAAGAAGGCTATAAACCTAGATTAATTGACCATGCTGGTAATAGGTTCAGGCCACGTGGTTCATCACGTGAATTCTTGAAGAATTTACAGGCAATTTATTGCCGCCTTTAATAAGTGGGGGTATAATAGACCTGTCCACGGTTACCGTGAACAAAGTGATAAATAGAAATATTTTTCTAAATATCAGTTTTAATTTTAACTACTTTTTCAGCAGTCTCAAAAATAGGTCTTTTTTGTTTGAAAGTGCTTTGATTTTCCGGTAGTTTTGGCAAAAAAGTCCTTTGATTTTCTGGCAATTACATATAGAAAAATTAAAAAGTGGGTCCGCTTATCGCCAAAATCATAACAAAAGTGGGTCCGCTTATCGCCAAATCTATTGATTTTTATTTGATAAAGGAAATTTTATGATGAATTATTACATTGGAAAGAAAATAATCTTCATGTTCCACTTATTGTTGTCGGAGTGAGGCAAGTAGGTAAAACATATATTATTGATCAGTTTTGTAAAAATAATTTTAGAAATTATTATTATGTTAATCTTATGAATGAAAAGGAGCTTGTTGATAGTTTTGATTCTTCCGGTAGTTTTAATGCAAAGGTTGAAGCTTTAGAAAACTTTTTGCATGTATCTTAAAAAAACAATGATGATACAATCCTTTTTGTTGATGAAGTTCAAGAGTCTGAAGCATTTATTGAATCTTTGAAATTTTTTAACGAAAGTGCTGATGATTATAATATTGTTTGTGCTGGGTCTTTGCTTGGTGTAGCTTTAAGAAGAATGCATTGTTCTTTTCCGGTAGGTAAAGTTATTCAAAAAGATATGTATCCGCTTGATTTTGAAGAATTCTTATGGGCTACAAATAATGAATGGTATATTGATAAAATAAAAAAATCATTTATAAATAATGAACCATTACTAGAAATTGTACATACTAAATTATTGGGTTTATTTTTTTAAATACTTATATCTTGGTGGAATGCCACAAGTTATAAATAATTTTTTAGAAAATGATATGGAAGTAGTGCGATTAAATAAAAATATTATTGAACAAATTATAAAAGCGTATTTTGAAGATATGAAAAAATATACTGACAATAAAGTGTCTGTCAGAATAACTAATTTATATTCTAGTATTCCATCACAACTTGCAAAAGAAAATCAAAAGTTTGTGTTTACGCAAATTGACAAAGAAGATAAGAGAAAAAGAGATTATGTTACTGCTTTAGACTGGTTATATGCAAGTAGACTTGTATTATCTTGTAATTTAGTTACTAAGCCTGAATTTCCTTTGAAAGGTTTTGTAGATATAGATTCATTTAAACTTTATTTGAGTGATACGGGTATTTTAAATAAACTACTTAATGTTCCAGCAAGTTCATATATACTTAATAAACCATTTTCATTTAAGGGAATAATTGTTGAAAATTATGTTGCTTGTGAATTAAGTAAGCTCGATTATGAATTGTTTTATTGGACTAGAAAAGGAAAAAACAACGGTAATGCTGAAATTGATTTTATTATCCAACATGAAATGGAAGTTATTCCTTTGGAGGTAAAGGCTGGAAGTAATACTCAAGCAAAAAGTTTAATGGTATATAATAAGATGTATAAACCAGAATTAGCTATTAGAATTAGTACAAATAATTTTTCTAAAAATGGCAATATTAAAGAAATTCCGTTATATGCAGTATTTTGTTTAAAATATTTAAGTGAATGTAAATCCGATGTAAAGGCCATCTAAAAATGTTGGCTTTTTTTTGATGTTGACATTTACAGCAAATCCTCCATCTCTTAATCCATATTGTTTGTAATCTCGGAATATATTATAATTGAGCATAACATTATAATATTTTTTTGACCTTGTTTTTCCATAAATAATTTACTCATTAATTGATTATAATTATACTTGTTTAAAGCAAATTGTCAACAAAAAATGTTAGCAACATGATAGAAATCTTGTATTTCTAATTAAATTTTTAATGAAATTATGATTTTATGCGAAAATAATATCAAAAAAATTGACCATTATGTTATTTTATGATAAAATTTATTTATCAAGTATTACTTGGGGATAAGGAGTGATTATAGTGAAAAATGTATTAATTAAACTAAGTTTTTTTAGCGTTGCTTTCTTATTTCTATTCTTAGTTGGTACGAATGTTAAAGCTAGTAGTTTAGACATTATAAATATAAATAATAATTTGACTAGGACAGTAACACCTTTAAAAATTACCTGTGAATCTTTATTAGGTGATCCTGATAATTGTGAAGGAAAGTGTCCTGCTTATTGGATGCAATGGATACTAGATGTAATGAAATATGCTGCAATAGTAGCGTTACTTGTGTTTGTTATTTCCGACTTTTTTAATGCTATTACTCAAAATGATAAAGATGCAATGATAAAAGCGGGTTCTAAAGCAATAAAAAGATTTATTTATTGTGTATTATTGTTCTTTTTACCGATTATAGTCAAGTTAGTTATGACTTTATTTGGTGTATATGGAAATTGTTTGGGGTAGGTGTATAGGATGATAACTGGTTTAATAAATTTATTGCTATTAATTGATGGTTTAATTTATGATTTAGTTGTTTGGGTATATGAGATTTTTGAATTTTTAACCAAAACAAATTTATTTGATAATGATTTGTACTCAGATATTGTAAAAAGAGTTTATATTGTTTTGGGGTTAATAATGATGTTTGCTTTGGCATATTCTCTTTTAAAAGCTGTTATTAATCCCGACGAATTTTCTAAGGGGGAAACATCATTTCCTCATCTGATAAAAAATGTTGTTACTTCTTTAGCTATAATAGCTGTGCTGCCAACAATTTTTACTGTAGTTTTTAATATACAAAATTCACTAATAAATCAAAACACTTTGCCAAAATTGGTAATGGGAGATTCTTATGGCGGTGGAGAATATAAAAATGGTGGAAGAGTAATTGCTTATAATGCTTTTACTGCGTTTTTGCATGTTAATGAAGATTCATGTGTTTCAAGTTCTAAAGTAAACGATCCAAGTGAGCTTACCGAAGATATGATTGATACTTGTGCAAAAGCTATAAAGACAAATAATGAAACTTTTTCTTGGGGTGATATTACAAGTTGGCATGCTTTAATTAACGCAGATTCTGAAGGGACCGATAATTTTTATTACATAAGTAAGGGAGTTGAAGGTTATGATGTTTCCTTTGCCTATTTTAACCAATTTGGAAAAGCAGTATTGAGTGGTCAACTTACATATACAATGATTATATCTACTATATGTGGAATATTCCTTTTGTATGTAATAGCTAACTTCTGTTTTGATATGGCTTTACGAGTTATTAAGTTGATGTTTTTCCAAATAATAGCTCCAATACCAGTTGTTTGTCGAGTTATCCCTGGTGGGAAAATGAAAGATGTTTTCTCTACTTGGGTAAAGAAAACTGCGAGTACTTTTCTTGATGTTTTTGTAAGAATTTTTGTAATGTATTTAGGTATTTTTGTTATTGACCAATTTGTTAATAATTGGGATGGCATTTCTAGAGGAAATTTAGGTTTTGTTCAAGCTTTAATTGCTAAGGCTTTAGTTATTATGGGAATAGTAGCGTTTATAAGACAAGCTCCCAAATTATTGGCAGAGATTTTCCATCTTGATACTGGCGGTATGAAACTTGGTTTAAGAGAGCATTTGAAAGAAGGCGGCTTCTTTGCTGCGACTAATGCTGTTGG
>CAVGEW010000050.1:0-6882 GCA_963628465.1 Agathobacter sp.
CATTTATATTGCTTGCGGGTTTGGTTTGGGTAATAACTATTATTTTAGTAATAGTAGTTTTAACATTTATAAATAATAAGGAAAAGAAGAAATTAAAAGCAGAGATTGAAAAGCTTGAAAAAGAAAAAAATCTGGTTATATCCGCAAGCATGCTCTCAGAACTTAATAAAGTGGAAGCTCTGGTTAATAATGATGAAATGAAAGAAAAGTTAGATAACTGGAAAAAAAGGTTTAATGACCTAAAAGATGTTGAGATGCCTAAGATAACAGAAACTATTAATCAGATTGAAGAGTTGTTCGAAGAAAAAAAATTTAAAGAGCTAAAGGGACTGGTACTTAAAGCAGATTTTGATTTAAATACTTTAAAAACTAAAGCATCATTTTTACTAGATGAAATAAAAGATGTAACTTTAAGTGAAGAAAGAAATAGGGAAACAATTACCAAACTAAAAGCTGAGTATAGGGAAATACTTGGAACATATCATGATTTTGAAGATGAATATGAGATTGTTAAAGTGCCTTTAGAGCTTCAATTTGAGAACGTTGATAAGCTTTTCTCAGCTTTTGAAAGTGCCATGGAAGCTAATAAATATACAGAGGTAGGTAAAATAGTTAAAGCTATCGCTGATGTAATTAGTAATCTAAAAGTTATAATTGAAGAAACAAGGCCAATTGTAGCATATGGCAAAAATTTAATTCCTAAGAAGGAAGAAGATATTAAGAATATTGCTGATAAAATGATGCGCGATGGCTATAATCTTGAATATTTAAATATTGATTATAACCTTGAAGAAGCCAATAAAAAGATTGCTGATATATTTCAAAGACTTAATGTTTTAAATGTGGAAGATTCTTTATTTGAACTAAAAACAATGCACGATTATTTTGATTCTCTTTATAGTGATTTTGATAAAGAAAGATATAGTAAAAAGATTTATGAAGACTATAGTAGAAGTATTCTTATAAAAGCAACGAAGTTAGAAAAGATAAATAATGAACTTTATAAAAAGATTGGTGATATTAAATATAGTTATGATTTAACTGATGATGAAGTAGAAGTAATCGGCGAAATAAAACAAGAAATAATGGCTATTCGTAGTAGTTATGATAAAACTGTAGATACAGCGCGAAGTAAGATACTTGCTTATTCTAAATTAGCTAGGGAAATGGAACTGATAAATTCAAGGCTGGTTAAGACCGAAGAAAAACTAAATGGAGCCTTGAAGACTTTAGGCAGTTTAAAAGAAGATGAACTAAGAGCTAGGGAACAACTTGAGGAAATTAAAAAGATTTTGCAACAAACTAAAGAAAAAATTAGGTCATTTAAACTTCCAACTGTACCGAAGAACTATTATGTAGAACTATCAGAAGCTATGGAAGCTATTAATGAGCTTGTGAGAGAACTTGACAAAAGACCTATCTCAATTAAAGTTTTAAATCTAAGGGTAGATACCGCTCGCGATTTAGTTTTAAAGGTATATAACACTGTGAACGAAACTGTAAAAACTGCTAAGATGGCTGAAACAGCAATAGTTTATGGAAATAGGTATCGGACAGTCAATAAAGAAGTTGACTTCGGTCTTATAAAAGCTGAGAATGCCTTTTATAAGGGCAACTTTAAAAATAGTTTGGAAAATGCTTTGAACGCTATTAATATTGTTGAACCTGGTATTCACAAAAAACTCTTGGAAGAAGCTCAGTATTAAGGAGGTAAATAATGATATATTTAGATTATAGTGCAACTACACCAGTTGATATTGGGGTATTTGATACCCTTTCTAACGTAACTAAGAATTTTATTGGTAATGCTAATTCTATCCATAGTTTAGGGCAAAAGTCTGCTAAACTTCTAGAAGAAGCAACGAAACAAATTGCTGATATATTTAATGTTAATCCAAGTGAAATAGTTTACACTAGCGGAGCTACTGAAGCAAATAATATGGCTTTAATTGGTGCGGCCCTTGCTAATCATAAGAGAGGTAAACACATCATAGTTTCTAAATTAGAACACCCATCTATCTATGCAATATGTGATTATTTAAAAACAATGGGCTTTGAAATAAGTTATGTTAATAATGATAGAGAGGGTCTAATAGATTTTGAAGATTTAAAAGAAAAGGTAAGAAGTGATACTATTTTAGTTAGCATTTGTGCGGTTAATTCTGAAACTGGGGTAAGGCAACCTTTAAAGATGATAAGACAAATTATAAAGAAAGAAAACATGGGGACAATATTTCATTCTGATATGACTCAAGCTATCGGCAAAGTTAGCGTCAACATGCATGATGTTGATTTAGCTAGTATGTCAGGTCACAAAATCTTTGGCCCGAAAGGAATAGGCTTTCTTTATAAAAGTAGTATGGTTAAAATAACTCCCCTTATATATGGAAGCGGCAAAAGTAATGAATTAAAACCAGGAACCCCTGCATTACCTTTAATTGCTTCTTTATCAAAAGCCGTTAGACTTGCTTGCGGAGGGGTAGAAAAAAAAGAAAGATTTATAAATTTACTTAATGATAAAATAACATCTAATTTAAGTAAATATCCCAATATTTTAATAAATAAAACGAAGTACAGTATTCCTCAGATTTTAAACATTAGTATCATGGATGTTATGCCTGAGGTTATGGTTCATGCCCTTGAAAAACATGAGATTTATATAAGTACTAATACAGCTTGTTCAAGCGGTGATATTTCAAATAGTATCATAGCTATATATGATGATGTAAATAGAGCAAAACACACTATTAGAATTAGTTTATCTTATGTAAGTACAACTGAGGAAATAAATAAATTCTTAGAAATATTTAAAGAAGAATATGAAAAGTTAAGTAATTTAAAAAAATAAAGAAAGGTGAACTTTATGATATATCCAAATTTTTTAAGTAAGGGAAGTGTTATTGGAGTACCTGCTCCATCAGATGGCGCGGATTGTGAAGCAAAAGTAAATAGATATAAAAATGCCCAAGATAGATTAGAAAATTTGGGATATAAAATAGTAATTTCAGATAATTTATATAACTCTAATATAGGGCGAAGTGCAGATAAAACTGATAGAGCTAAAGAAATAAACGATATGTTTGCATCAAACATGGATTTAATTTTTTGCGCACAAGGCGGGGAATTTCTTGTCGAAATTTTACCTTATATAGATTTTAATTTACTTCAAAAAAATCCCAGGTTTGTTGCTGGCTTCTCTGATCCGACAGGCCTTTTGTATCCGATTACAACCAAACTTGATATAGCAACGATTTATGGTAAAAACTTTTCTAATTTAGGGAGTAGCGACTTACACGTAAGTGAAGAAAACTTTTTAAAGGTTATCGAAGGTAATATCGTCCCTCAGGAAAGTTACCCTTTATATGAAGATGAATACATAAAAAAAGTAACGGGATTAGAAACTTATAATCTAGGTAAAGAAGTAATTTGGAAAACTTTAGATAATTTAGATGTAGATATATGTGGTAGAGTAATTGGCGGATGCATAGATATCATATCAGAACTTGCTGGCACAAAGTATGATGGAGGACCAAACTTTTGTGAGAAATATAAAGATGATGGCATAATTTGGTACTTTGATAATTGTGAATTATCTTGTGAAGAAGTAATTAGAACTCTTTGGAAATTTAACGAACTTGGTTTTTTTAAACATGCCAAAGCAATCATCTTTGGAAGATTTGGCACACATGTATCATGTGTTGGGTACACAGTTAAAGATTGTCTATCAGATAGCATCTTAGGTACTTTAAATATACCTATAATTTATGATGCTGACATTTCTCACAAAGGCCCTTGTTTAAATATAATTAACGGTTCAGTTATGCATCTTCAAGTAAATAATGGCAAAGGAAAGATTTCCTTTGCTTTAGAATAACATTATAAAGGGAGGTTTTATGCAAGAATTTGTTTTAATGATTATTGAAAAATACAGCTATTTGGGGGTATTTTTTCTTATTTTAATTGAGAATGTATTTCCCCCGATACCATCTGAAGTAATTCTTTTATTAAGTGGTTTTATGACTACTTATACTTCTTTAAGTTTAATTTTTATGGTTCTTTTTTCAACCCTAGGAAGTTTAATTGGGGCTATAATACTTTATTATATAGGAAATATTTTAAATAAAGATAGATTAAAAAAGATAGTGCGAGGTAAGATAGGCAAAGTCTTATTTTTAAAAGAAAAAGACATTGATAAAGCAGATGAATGGTTTGATAATAAAGGTAATATTAGTGTATTTTTTTGTAGATTCGTACCAATTGTTCGCAGTCTTATATCAATTCCTGCGGGTATGAGTGATATGCCAAAACTAAAGTTTTTAACATATACTTTCTTTGGCTCATTAATTTGGAATAGTGTATTAATATTTTTAGGTCATACATTATCCGATAACTGGAAGATAGTCTTAGATATACTAGATAAATATAAAATAGTTGCAATTATTATTCTTGGTGTATTATTTATATATTTTGTATATAAGTTTTATAAAAAAAGAGTTAAATAATTAAAGACAAATATTAAAAGAGATGTTATAATATTTTTTATAGGTGAGGTGTTTATAATGGATGGAGTTACATTACTTCCTGCGGATAGATATGTTGTTATTAATAAAACTATTTTAACTGATGCTGACCGTAAGTATTTAATTTCTTTTTATGAACCCATCATCGGACACCTAGCTGTTGGTCTTTATTTAGTTTTAGTAAATGATTTAGAAGAATCTCTTTGTGTATCTAGGGATTATACTCATCATCATTTAATGAGTTTACTTAAAACCCCTTTAAAAGTTTTGAGAGAAGCTCGTGAAGTCCTTGAGGCAACTGGTTTACTTCGAACTTATTATAAAAAAGGTGATGTAAATAGTTATTTGTATGAAATATATTCACCTCTTGCTCCGAATGAGTTTTTTAATCATCCCATCCTTAATATTGTTCTTTATAATAATATCGGCGCGACTGAATACGAACACTTAAGAAAACAATATCAAAAGGTAAAGATAGATACGAAAGAATATATGGATATAACCAAAAAATTAGATGATGTGATGGAAAGCAGTATTAATGTATCACCAATGGATATAAAAGAGCGAAGTATTAATGATATTGCTTTAAAAGATCAAGTAGATTTTGATTTAATTTTATCAAGTATTCCTAAGGGAATAATAAATGAAAAGGTATTTACTAAGAAAACTAAGGAACTTATAAATGATTTAGCTTTTATTTATAAAATAGATACTCTAAAAATGATTGAGCTTATTCGAAGTGTTTTAAATGAGTATGGAATGATAGATAAAAATAATTTGCGAATTAATGCCCGAAAGATGTATCAATTTAATCATGGAACACTTCCAACCCTTATATATCGGTCTCAACCTGAGTATTTGAAAAGTCCGACAGGTGATACATCAATGCGAGGTAAAATTATTGAAATGTTTGAAAAACTTAATCCAGTAGATTTTTTAAGAAATAAATATGGGGGAGTTAAACCCACGAATAGAGATATAAAACTTGTTGAAAGCCTAATCATAGATTTAGAAATGCCTCCGGCTGTAGTTAATGTATTGCTTGATTATGTTTTAAGAAAGAATAACAATAAACTTTCTGTTAATTATATTGAAACTATTGCTGGGCAATGGAAACGGGCTGGTCTTAAAAATGCTGCGGAAGCCATGGATTTTGCGGAAAAAGAAAATAAGAAATTTACTAAAAAGTTAGATGCCCCAAAAGAATCTAAAGAACCTGTTTGGTTTAATAAAACCCAAGCTGCGGAAGAAATGAGTGAAGTTGACAAAGAAGAATTAGAGAATTTGCTAAAGGAGTTTAAATAATGGAAAAAATAAATATGACTTTAAGTGAAAAAATAGAAAAAGAATTAAATAAAGAACTCGAAAAGTCCCTAAAGGATTCTGATTTTTGTGCTTTAGTAAAAAGGTGTAAACTACCAAAAACAGAAACTCTTAAAAATAATACAAAACTAATGGACACTGTTGATGAACTTAAAAATTGTAAAAATTGCAAAGGTTTATTTATGTGTAAAAACAAGCTTGATGGTCATGTTTTATATCCTGAATATGATGGTTCTTTAAAATTTATTTATATGCCTTGTAAATATCAAAAAGAGTTAGAAAAAAAACAACTTGAAAAAGAAAATAAAGTAAATGAACTCGCTAGTGCAAGAATGAAAGATATTGATATAAATGATAAAAATAGAGTTAAAGTAATTAAATGGCTTAAAAATTTCTATGATAATTTTGAAAAAGTTAATACTTTAAAAGGACTATATTTACATGGTTCTTTTGGAAGTGGCAAGACATATTTAATTGCAGCCCTTTTAAATGAACTTGAAAATAATAAAAACGCAATCATAGAAATAGTTTATTTTCCTGAAGTATTACGTTCTATGAAAGAAGACTTTAGTTTAGCGCAAGATAAAATTAATTATTTAGAAAATGTTGATATTTTACTTATCGACGATATTGGGGCTGAGAAAGTTACCGAATGGGGAAGGGATGAAGTGCTTGGCACAATACTTCAGTATCGGATGAATAATAAACTTACAACCTTTTTTACCTCCAATTTAACTATTGATGAGTTAGAAAATCATTTAGCTACGACTAAGAATAGTGATGATAAAGTCAAGGCACGAAGGATAATTGAAAGAATAAAACAACTTACTGAAGATATGGAACTTATAAGTATTAATCGAAGAAGTTAAAAAAAGCTTTTTAATTTTTAAAAAATGTGGTATTATATAATAAGAGGTAAAAGGAGTAAAAGTATGGAAGAAATCAAGAACGAAGCAAAAGAGGCGGAAAATAGTCCAGTTCAGCTGTTAGAAAAGGAAACAGAAGTTAAAGAAATTGAACAGGATAAACCACCGCAAAC
>CAVGEW010000050.1:6892-14701 GCA_963628465.1 Agathobacter sp.
TGGTATTATATAATAAAGATAGGGTGATTGATAATGAAAGATGTAAAACCTCTTTTACAAGATGAAGAAGAAAAGTTTTATTTTATAGAAAATAAAACTAATAACAAAAATGGAATTAATTTATCCAAAGAAAAAGTAACTACGCTAGTGTTAAGTGTTGTTGTTCTTTGGCTTATGTGGTATTCATTTTATCCTTTTTATGTTGGATTTAAATACTATGATGAAGCTCACACAACGCAAAATCTACAATCATAACAAGTCAGTTACTTCGATTATTTGATTAAATAATAATCTTAAATTACTTAAATAGATAAGTTTACTTGAACTATCTATTTTTTTAATCTTTCCTACATATTTATAAGTATATCCCTCTTTATAATAGGTAATATTTATCGTAGTTTGCATATAAAAAGCATCTATGATTCTTTTTTCAATAATTTCAATTTCATCTTCGCTCATGATAGGTTTATTTATTCTTTCTTTTTCTTTTATAATAGATGATAACACTGCTTTAGAATTTACTACAGAATTAAATGGCATCCATTTTATCATACCTCGATCTTTATTCATGGTGTCCGCCAATTTTTTCATTTCTAGCTATTGCTGTTGAGTCGGGTAGTAAACTACTTGCTTTGACAATGCTATTTTTTCCAAATTTAGATTTTATTTCATCAATTGTCGTATTTACTTTATCATCTTTGTTTACTTCTTCTAAAGTCTCAAACAAATTTAATTGTTTACCTTCTTTTTTAGTCAGCCCTCCGCATGATATACTCACCTTTCTAATAGGTAAATTATCATAGTACCTATCTAGCAGTAAATAACAGATATTAGTTATTTCTTTAGCACTATCTGTTGGGCTATCTAATTTTATAGAATGATAAAACCCTCCGTTTATATCTTTAGAATAGCTAATACCAAAGCCAATAACTCTAGATTCTTTATTGTTACTTCTTAGTCTTGCGCATATAACGTCTACCATTTCCGATACTATTAATTTTACGCTTGCTCCGTCATAATCCTTAAAAAGGACTTGAGAATGACTGAAAGACTTATCTTTTGGAGCTACCTTAAAATCGCTTATTCTACTGAAATCTATCCCATTAGCATGATTCCATAACTCTTCTCCCATAACGCCAAATTTATCTTTTAAGATATTTTTATCAAAATGGGCAAGTTCTCCGACTGTAAAGATTCTGAGGATATTTAAATTCTTTTCCATTCTTGGCCCTATACCCCACATTTTAGAAAGAGGAGTAATGCTCCATAGCTTTTCTGGAATATCCTTATAACCCCATTTAGCTATCCCATTTTTATATTTTTTAGCCTCTGTATCCATAGCAACTTTAGCAAGCAAAAGATTAGGCCCAATCCCACAGGTAGCTGTAAGCCCAGTTTTTTCTTCAACAGTTTTTAGTATTTCTTCAGCTAGTTCATAGTCAGTTTTCTTATATAGCTTTAAATAATCTGTCACATCTAAGAAACATTCATCGATAGAGTAGATATGTAAATCTTCCGGAGCAACATAATCAAGATAAATACTTACAACTTCTTTACTTTTTTCTATATATAATTTCATTCTAGGGGGCACAATTTCATATTTTATATCTTTAGGTATATCATAAAGTCTTACCCGACCTGGCACACCTAGTTTTTTTAAAGCTGGGGTAACCGCTAGAGTTATTGCACCATTACCTTGTCCTTTGTTAGCTACAACAAGTGGCACTTTGAAAGGGTCAAGACCTCTTTTTATACACTCACATGAAGCAAAGAAACTCTTTAAATCAATACACATAATATTTCTTTCTATATACATATATACCTCCAAACAAATGTTTATAAGATTATTATATTCTAAAGTATTATAAAAATCAAGTTTATTTTTTGGAAATTTTTAGAAAAAAACAATTGTAATTATTTATATTTTTGATATAATGGATATATAAGAAAGGTAGGAGCGCAAATGAAATCTTTATTAATCATAATAAAAAGACTTAAAGTCTTCTAACTTTAGTCTTTGCACCCATGAACCAATCCATGGAAATCTTGTATTTTTTGCATATTTGATACAAAAATGCTGTTAAAATTAATGTGTTACCTTTTTCATAGGCACACACTGTAGATGGAGATGTATTCAATATTTTAGCTAAGTCCTTTTGTTTTAGCTTATTTATACTTCTGATTGATATTATTTTTTCACCCATATCCTTTTTATTCAAAGGGCCATAGGTAAAAAATATATTCTTATTATTAGAAAGACCTGTTAAGTAATCTAAGCTAACTTTATAATATTTAGCTAAAGCAACCAAGTGTTTTAAAGGGATAATCTTTTGGCCTTTTTCCCATTCTGCATAGGTTTGTTGGCGTACTCCGAGAATTTCCCCAACGCTTTTTTGAGTAAGATTATTATATTCTCTTAACTCAAATAATCTATCATTTTCCATTTATTCCGCTCACCAAATTAATTTTCCCATTATTTTGTAAATTATGCAGAAAAATACAGACAAATACGAAATAATCTGGTATAATTGTAAAGAAAGGAATGATATGTGATGGAAGATTATATGTATTTAAGTAATAAGTTATCTAAAAAACAAATAATTGAAAAGATATTATTAGAATTAGTTTATGAATTTTTAATATTAGGTAGTGATGAAATGAGAATTGCTAAAGTTGAAGATGTAAAAGTTTTAACTAATGAAGAATATTTAGAATATTTAGATGAAGCGATTGATAAACTAAATAAAAAGACTAAACTAAATTTATCTCGTGATGATAAAAATATCTATATGGGTAAAAATAATAAATAGGTACTTCTTCTTTTCATAGACTATATTGAAAGGAGTCTTATATGTATCCAAATTATTACCAAAATTATAGTAGAGGGTTTGTTGTGCCATTTTTACTTGGCGGCCTAGCAGGTGGTGCAGCGGTAGGCTTAACTAGACCCCGTCCTATATATAATGTGGCCCCATATTATCAAAATCCGCAGATGCCATATTATAATAGTTCTTATAGCTATTATCAGCCGGTATCTAGGCCCTTTTATTACTAGTAAGGATTTTCTTTAGTATTAAAGATAATACCTAGGAATAGAAAAAGGATAATCAAGGTTGAACCACCATAACTAAGAAAGGGAAGGGGTACACCAATAATGGGAAGAAGGCCAAGGTTCATACCAATATTAATTATTTGATTGAAGATAAAAATACTTATAAAGGATGCCAAAAAATATTTGAGGTATCCTTTTTTCATAGAAATAAATTCATTTATTAAATATATATCCATAAATAGGTAACAAATAAGGATTAAAAAACCTACTAAAAAGCCAAAATTAGTGATAGAAAAAGCAAATATAAAATCAGTTGGTGCCTCTGGTATATAAATTCTCGTTGAACCAAGTCCATTTATTAAAGGTGGTGATGAACCCATTCCCACCAAAGCATTTTCTAATTGATAACTAGACATGGTTTTAAATGTTGTGAGTCGCTCTACTCTATAAAAAAAGCTTGTACCTATTAGATTAATTAGTAAGTCTTTATTAAATAGGTAAAGTAATATAAATATAGTAATTAAAATAATACCAAGAAATAGGGTAATTACAAACCAAAACTTATGAATATCACTTAAAACTAGGGTAGTAAATGCTAAACATAAGTATAATATAATAGCCCCAGTGTCAGGTTCTAAAAACACAAGTATTGAGGGTAAAAGTGTTAATACAAAGACCTTTAATATAAAGATAACTTCCTCTTTAATACCTTTCTTCTTATAATTATTTAAAGTCTTGCTTAAAACTAAAGCAAGTGCTACTTTCATAAGTTCACTTGGTTGAAAAGATATTCCATTAATAGTTATCCAAGCTCTCGCGCCATTTATAACTTTGCCAAATATTAAAACATACCCTAATAGAAATAGAGCTATGATATAAATATATACTGCATATTTAAAAATAAACTTTGTATTAATTTTACTAAATATAATAAGAATCATTATTCCTAAGAAATACCATATTACTTGTTTAAATAAATTATTATTATATAAAGAACTTAAATACTTAGCATTATACATATTTAAAAAACTTATAATCATAATTAGAAATAGAGGTATATAAAATAATAGTTTACTTTTTAATATCTTTTTCATGTTTTTATTATGTGTAGTTTTTTTGAATTTATCATAAAATAATGTAGAGGTGGAATATGAACAAATTACCTAATGTCTATGCTAGTCCAATTGAAAAAAAATTAAATAACTATCAAGATATGTATCGAAGTAGAGAGCAAAATGTAGTTTATAACCCTAAGGATATAAATAAAAAAATAAATGAAATATTTGCATCTAATAATCATGTTTATAAAAGTAAGGTAAAAATTACAACTAAAGATGGCATATTTGACGAAGTAATCATAGGTAAAACAAATACAAGTCTACTTACTTTAGATAACAAACAAATAAAAATAACGGATATTCTAGACATAGAAAAAAGTATATCTTAGAGTATTTCTTCGATATACTTTTTTAATTGTTTAGCATTCTTATCAAATATAATTTTTAATTGGTTATCTATTTCGACAATACCTTTAGCGCCTAGCTTTTGAATACCTTCTTTGTTAGCTAAACTTACATCTTTAAGAATAACTTTAAGTCTCGACATATTACATTCTGCATTAACAATATTATCTTTACCTCCTAGATAGGTAATAAGTTTGTTAGCTTCAACTTTAAAATCTCTTTTTGAAAGCTTAACTATTACTAAGGAAATAATAATTAAAACCATTGCAATTATAATATACTCGATATATGTTTTCATTTTTGCTTCACCATTATCATTTTAACACAAATTATTAAAAAGTAAAAGTAAAAAGCATACACTTATTTTGATTATTTTCATAAATTAATAGTGAATTAGATGAAAGGGTGAAAGTTTATGAATAGAGATAGTAAATCTGAAGGCAATTGCATTAATGAAATTCTATGTGTTATTTTAGTACTTCAAGAAAATGCTTGCCCAGATAATTGCTTACAAACTTGCGATAGACCAGTTCTAGGTGGCGGAAGTAATTGCCTTGTATGTAACACTAGACCAGTAATGCTTTATACATGTGGTGGAAATGGAACTCCGTGGAGCATGCCAACAGTTAAAGATTCCACTGCAACATGCAGTGAAGGAACTAATACTTGTTCAAATGTATTCCGAGTAGAAAAAATCGAAGGCAATTGCTGTACCTTTAGGGTTCTAGCAGATAACACTGATGAAACAAGCGTTTATCCTTATGTTGCTACTAATGTTTTCTTTACAATGGATTGTGATTGTCTATGCTGCATAAGATGTTTATCTGATACATACGTAGATTGTCTTTGCTAAACATAGCAAACTAAAAAAGCACTTAACTGTGCTTTTTTAGTTTGAAGTTTCTGAACTTGCAATAGATGCTAAGGCATTTTGAATGTAATTAGAATATTGTTTCTTTATTTCATCATCTTCAATTTCCATGCCATATTCTTTTCTATAGTGTTGTAATGCATTTAAACCTACTGAAGAAGAATTATCTTTTATATATTCATCTGCAAGTGTTTCTATAATACTATCTTTTAAATTTTCTAAAGTATCTTTTTCATAAGATTTAGTTTTAAGTATTACATGATAACCAAGTTCTGTTGTAATAACGCTAGTTGAATATTCACCATCTTTAAGTTTAACAGCAGCATCAATTAATTCGTCATAACTTGATGATAAAGTACCATAATTTATTTTACCTAGTGCTCCACCTTTATCTTTAGTGTCTTCATCTTTAGAATATTCTTTAGCTAAGTTTGTAAATACTTTCGTGATATCTTCCTTATTTTTCTTAGCTTTGTTTAATTTTTCAATTATTTCTTCAACTGTCTTTTTAGCAGCTTCTTCCGCAGCCGTCTTTTCATCACTTGTTGCATCATCTTTTGCATCAGATGTTATAAGGATATGACTAATTTCCATGTCACCAATAGATTCATCTTCATAGTATTTTTCTACTTCTTTATCAGTTATCTTAGTTTTAGCATATTCCTCAATAGCATGACTTTGCATGTATGATAGGTAGTAGTAATCTTGAAAAGCCTCAATTGTTTGATAATTGGTTTGGCTTTGAATTGCCGAAAGTAACTTTTCTTCCCCGTCATATTGAGTTATCAAAGCATTAATAGTAGCTTCGGCATTATCTTTTGCCGTATCTACATAATCTTTAAATTCTTCTTCAAGAATATAAGTATCTACCATGGTAATTAAAGTATTAAGTCCCATACTATCTTTTAGTTTAGTATAGAAGTCATCAACACTTATCATATCACCATTACTAAAGCTTACGATTGCTTCCTTTCCATTTTCAAGTTTTGGCACCTTGCCACAGCCACTTGCTAGTAGCATAATTGCACATAACGCAACTAATTTCTTTTTCATATTATCTCTCCTTATAGAGGTATTATAGCAAGTTTTTTTCTATTTTACAATGTTTTTAAGCTTTTTTTGCCCTCACACAATAAAAAATATACCATAAAATACTAGTGAAAAGACAAAATAAAGGAGGAAAGTTTTATGAATCATTGTTCAAATGGCCTAGGTGCTGCGATTATTTTAGTATTATTTATACTTTTAATTATCATAGTAGGGGCTTTTATTTAAAGGGAGGTTAACATGAGTTGTATAAAAAAAGATTGTGATACTCAAGATACTAATTTTACTGCAAGTTATGCATTTATAGTTCTAATTTTATTTATTCTACTTGCTATAATCTGGGGTGGAACAATCTATTAAAGAGGGAAACCTCTTTTTTTCATGCATATAAGATTGATTTTTTCTTTTCTTTTTGGTAAAATTTTATAGTAAGGTAGTGGTTATATGATGAATAAAAAAGGTTTTGCTTTTGTTGAAACCATTATAACTGTAGTTGTTCTAATGGCTTCATTGCTTGTATTATACGGTTCATATAATGCTATTTTGAGTGATGAAAAAAACAGATTATACTATGATGATCCGGCTTTTATATATTACACAAGCTATGTTAAAGACTTTCTAGAGGAAAATGGTGATTTAGAAACAATAAAGAAAAATTATTTTAATGATAAATATGTTGTAGCACTAGGTACTGGCTTTGAAGGCTTGTTTGATAATAGCGAGGATTATAGTTCTCTAGAAGCTATCGTGGAAAATTTTAACATAAATCAAATGGTTTTAGTAAAAAATAGTATATTTAATGATTGCTTTGATGCATCTGATAAATGCACTAACTCAATAAATTATTTAAGTGCCAAAATGCAAAAATATATTAATTCAATAAGTGACATGGATTATGATTATTTTTTAGTCATAGAGTATTCAGCTAAATTAGATGATAACAAAGAGTACATTAAATGTACTCCGATGATAGATAGAAATTGTAAAACTTTTTATGCTTCAGTTGGCATAAATGATCGTTCTTTAGCAAGTTTTATTAAAAAAGCCTATGGTGGTGTACAAGGAAACAATGGTATTTACTATCATGACGCAACACTAGATAATGGAGCAAGAGACTATTCATATAGGTATGCAGGAAAGAATCCAAATAATTATATATGTTTTGATACGACTTGTACAGAAGATACCTTG
The DNA here is from genome assembly GCA_963628465.1 of Agathobacter sp. Lineage (GTDB taxonomy): Bacteria > Bacillota_I > Bacilli_A > RF39 > UBA660 > Onthocola_B. The sequence goes on from CAVGEW010000050.1 coordinate 14,517, forward strand.
TATAGAATAATAGGAGTATTCAATAATCAAGTAAAAGTAATAAAAGCAACATCAATAGGAAATATGAAGTGGGATACAGGCGGCTCAAATACATGGTCAACATCAAGCCTATATAAATACCTAAACGGATTAGATACAAATGCAGGAAGCGGATATATTGACAGTATAAGTAGTTTTTCAAGTAA
>CAVGEW010000051.1:0-4100 GCA_963628465.1 Agathobacter sp.
ATATACAAATGAAATGACAAGCACCAATGTTGGAACAGATAATAATTATGAGATTTTAGCCCAAATAGGCTTAATGTATGTTAGTGACTATGAATTTGCGGCAAGCTCTACTGCGTGGACTTTAGTAGGCTATGATGATGATTCATCAAAAGACTATAGAGCAGCCACAAGCATAAATTGGCTATATCTTGGCTCTTACGAATGGACAATTTCCCGCACCTCGGACTACTCGGACTCTGCGTTCTTCATCGGTTCCAAGGGGCAAGTGAACGGCTACTACGTCGACCGCTACAGCAGCTATGCGGTGCGCCCGGTCTTCTATCTGGAATCTTCGGTAACTTATGTCTCAGGCGATGGCAGTCAAGATTTACCAATAAGAATAAACTAAGTATATACATAAACAATTATATAAAAGCAAGTACCATTTAAAGTACTTGCTTTTATATAATATAAGCTATAATGCTTGCTATAACACTTGCTAGCATAATAATAAGCATTATCCAAACTACAATCTTTTGTGCTTTTTTATTCAAAATATTTCACCACTTTCTTTTGTTTATATAAATAATTTATCATATTTTAATCTATTTTGCAATAGAATTAAATGGTGATAAATTATGTGGACAAGCTTTAATAAAAAAATGTATCTATTTATAAGTATTATTCTAATCATAGGTATAATCGCAGGCATAGTATTTGTAACAATGTTAGATGAATCTACGAAAGAAATACTATTTTTAAATATAAATTCTTATTTACAAAGTATAGATAGTAATAAAATAAATATATTCTTAGAACACCTAGTAATACTTAGTTTTTTATTAGTACTTAGTGTATTGTTACTAGGTGGTCCTTTAATAATATTCTTTATCTTTTATAATGGGTTTACTATTGGTTTTATAATAAGTTCTATTACTTATATATTTGGTTTAAAAGGGTTATTATTTGGCTTTATATATGTATTAATAAGTAAGTTATTATTTATAATACTTCTTATTATATTTAGTACAAATTTATTTAGAATAATTAAATCTGTTATAGATTATATAGTCTATAAAAAAGATATAAAAGATAATTTTATTATATATATAAAAAGAAGTATTATATTTATAAGTATAATATTTATTAATGATATTATTCTATATTTTGGTGGTTCTAAGTTAGTAAATATCTTCAAATTTTTAATAAAATAAGAATAAGTGGGTACTAAATGGTGTAAAAAGTTCAAAAAAAGCTTGCAAATATAAGTGGCATGCCATAAAGTGTCTTAGAATTAATAAGATGCAATAATGATTACTATAAAATGCTTCTAAGAAGTTCCAATATTCAGTTTTTAGGTTTTGGGGATAATAGTATCTTTAAAGTTTATTCCTCTTTATGCCATATTTCTAACAAATATGTTGTAATTTCCTTATAAAATAAGTTATAATGTTTATGTGATGTTTATGGAAAAAGTAATTATTGGTATATCTGGGGGAGTTGATTCAGCTGTTGGAGCTTTGCTTTTACAAAAAGAAGGCTATGAAGTTGAAGGTCTTTTCATGCGTAATTGGGATAGTAATATAAATAATGATTTTTTGGGAAATCCAAATGATTTTAATGATATATGTCCGCAAGAAAAAGATTATAACGATGCTTTAGAACTTTGTAATAAGTTAGGTATTAAACTTCATCGGGTTGATTTTATTAAGGAGTACTGGGACTATGTGTTTACTTACTTTTTAGATGAACTAAAAAAAGGAAGAACGCCAAACCCTGATATGCTTTGTAATAAGTTTATCAAGTTTGATTTATTTATTAAAGAAGCCAAAAGACTAGGGGCAGACTATATTGCTACAGGCCATTATGCTAGAATCGAAGATGGTAAACTTAAAAGGGCTGTTGATTTAAATAAAGACCAAACTTACTTTCTTGCGGATGTACCAAAGAATAATTTTAAAAATGTTTTGTTTCCAGTTGGGGATTATACAAAACCTGAGATAAGAAAGATTGCAGAAGAAAACAACTTAAATGTTGCTCATAAAAAGGATTCCACTGGTATTTGTTTTATTGGGGAGAGAAACTATCAAAAGTTTGTTGAAAATTACCTAAGACCAAATCCAGGTGATATTGTAAATGTTGAAACTAAAGAAGTTATTGGAAAACATACGGGGCTTATGAACTATACAATTGGCCAACGGAGAAATGTTGGGATAAGTGGAAATCAAGAAAGACATTATGTTTGTGGCAAAAGCGTTGAAAAAAACATCCTTTATGTTGCTTTTGGAGAAGATAATAAATACCTACTTAGTGATGAATGCATCATAGATAATGTTAATTTTATAAGTAGTCTAAGACCTACTTTTTGTACAGCAAAATTTAGGTATCGAGATGAGGACCATGCTGTTGAACTTGAATATCTAGAGGATAATAAAATTCGCGTAAAATACCCAGAAAAAGTTAAAGCCGTAACACCTGGTCAAGCTTGTGTTTTATACCTTGGAGAAGAATGTCTTGGCTGTGGTTTTATTGACGAAGTAAAAAATAATGATGAATTTTTATGGTATTTACACAATTAAACTTGATTTTTAATGTTAAGTTATGTATAATTGAGGTGTAAAGTTAGGAAGAAGGAAGTTAAAAATGGACAGATTAAATGAATTATTACAAGAATTAGGACTTTCAAAAGTCAAACTTGCTAAATATCTTGGTGTAAGTAGACAAATGGTATATAACTATTTGGTTCTAGATAGCTTAGATAAATGGCCTAAGGAAAAAAAGGTATTGCTTTTACAACTTTTGAATATTAAAGATGGAAGTAAAGAAAGCATTGATTCAATTGTTGTAGATACATCATATTTAATTGAAGTAGAAAAAAGATTAAATACAGCAATTAAACAAACTAGTAGTATAGAGTCTTACATAGACATGGATGGTCTTACTAAAGAAAATAAACAATTATTTAATGACTTTATCTTTTTGTTAAAGGAAAAACTTGAAGATAACGATAGAGAATCAAGTAGTGCAGTAAGATATATGTATTACATGCTTCAATCTATGGATAATGTTCCTGAGATAAAATACATTATGGGATATATGGCTAAGTCTAATTGCTTTATTAAACCAGAAGAATATAAATTTGATGAAGATAAACAATTTATTTTTGAAGGAATACTTTATTCAGCTTTAACCCTTTATAATAATGGGGGAGCATCTAAGAGTAAGCTTGCTGAGTGTCATAAGAAATTTATTCAAGAAATAGAACAAAAAAATGAAGAAAAGCTTACAAGAACTCAACAACTTAGTACAGTTAAAATTCAAGCTTTAAGAGAGCTTGGATATAATGATATAAATACAGATAATGCTGCGGAAGTGTTTGAAAAAATGGCTGAGATTCAGACTAGAAAAGTATAAAGGTGGATTATGAAATTTAAAGATAAAACAATCATATATCTATCAGTTATTATAGTTCTACTAGTAATAATAATTCTTATACTACTTGCAAAGAAAGGTTTGCCTATGAAGGCTAAGAACGCTCAAGTTCAAGATGCTTACGCTTTAGTTAGTAATAAAAATTTAGAGAAATGTAATGGGCTTGTTATGTATAACAAAGACGTAGTTACTAAAGATACTTTAGATAATAGTATTAAAATATGCTGGTCTTATAATTTACTTGAAGATAAAGGGGAAGAAGTAGTACTTGATAAAACAAAGAAAAAAAGCACTTGTGCTTTAACAGATGACATGCTTTTTGCCACAGATAATTACGAAGGCGAAGTATGTACCATAAATAAGTTATCTAAAGATGAAATACATAAAAAATATAAAGAAGTGTTCGGTGAAGAATTAAAAACTGATGAAAGTTTTACTTTAGATAATGTAACTATTTGTCACTATAATGAAGACAATTATTACTGTGGTTTATCAGAAAAATATACTTATATTTATGGGGCTGAGCCTCATACTTACCGAACAATAAAAAGTGCCTATAAAAAAGATGATAAGTTAGTTATCTATGACTATTTTCTAAGAATAATAAATGATGAATGTTATACCAATTATATGACTAATGATAAAAACGAAAAATGCACTAGTAAATATGATGCTGATAAAGAGGTAAC
>CAVGEW010000052.1:0-18043 GCA_963628465.1 Agathobacter sp.
TTACCACCGCTTTATAATATTAATACAAAGGAAGAAAATTGTCAAGTGCCTTACAAAAATTTTAGGCATTCTTTATAACTATAAAACATTTTTAACATACAATAAATATAGGAAGGGTGATATTCTGTGAATAATTTAGATAAAGCTAAGAAATTTATTAAATGCATAGATAAAAACAAACCTATTTATATATGTTCAGCAAACACTATAAGCATCGCAAGTACTTACACCATAAATTCCAATGAAAAAGCAAAAGTCAAAAATATAGGCACAAATCAAAATGCCAAACTCGAGTTTTACATTCCCAAAGGAAATGATGGTAACAGTGAGAAAATAAAGGTGGGTACTACAAAAACTTTAGATCCCGGTGAAGATGCGAATGTTGAAGATGATTATAAAGATGGAATACACACCTTAAACTTTTATATACCTAAAGGAGATATAAATAATCCTTTAATAAACTCTGCTTACATAACTACATTTGAGGATAACTACCCAGATGAAGGCTTAGAGATTAAAGAAAATGCTAGAGTGCCTCTAACTAGAATAGAAATTGATACATCAAATACTTGCACTTTAAACGAAAATTTTATTAAATTTAATAAAGACGGTTATTATAAAGTTTCTTTTACAGTTAGAAGTTATGTAAAAACTTCCGAACCTTTTGATGCATCAAAAGACTTTGTAGCACTCGGTTTTAGAGAAGAAAATACAGACAATATTTATATCGGGGGCAGTGATTTTATCAAAGATTCAACATCCAAAGAAATATATGCTCAAGGAATTTTATCTATCGCTGATACAACTAAATCATATGAATTAGTCAACCTATCAAAAAGAAGTATTTTTTTGAAGACACCAGATCTTAAAAATATAAACTCCAACTCATATTTTGTAAATGCACCAATAAGCATAATAATCGAATACCTAGGCAAAAGAAAAAGTTGAACAATATGTCCAACTTTTTATATTTTACTAACTTGAAATACTTCTACATCAACATTAGTTTCTTGACCAAATAAATCTATAATAATATTTAATCTATTATTTTCAAGGTCAATATTATCAACTTTACCAGTCATACCACTAAATGGTCCATCAATAATATTAACAGAATCACCAACATTAAGTTCAGATTCAACATCCACTCTACTCATACCCATATTAGCTAAAATCCTATCAATTTCTTGAGGAAGTAATGGAGTGGGTTTAGCGCCTTTTCCGCTTGAACCAATAAATCCAGTTACCCCTGGAGTATTACGAACAATATACCAAGCTTCATCAGTCATAATCATTTCTACTAAAACATAACCAGGAAACATTTTCTTAACTTTTTCTTTTTTAACCCCATCTTTTACTTCAACTTCCGTTGTTTCAGGAACAATTACTCTAAAAATATAATCTTGCATTCCCATAGATTCTGTTCTTGCTTCTAATTTTTCTTTTACTTTATTTTCATGTCCTGAATAAGTATTTACAACATACCAAAGTTTTTCCATTATGCAAGCCACCCCTTAACTACAGATAATATAACATTTAATAGCATAAATAATGCACATAAAACAAGGCAAAAAACAATTGTTGAAATTGTATATTTAGCCACATCTTTAACAGTTGGCCACTTAACTAGTTTAAGTTCTTTTTTTACCTTTTTGAAATAACTCTCTTTAGGACCTTTCTTCACTTTCTTAGTTTTACCATTTTGTTTCTTAGTAACCTTCTTAGTTACTTTCTTTTCATCTTTTTTCATAGAATAAAAACCTCCATTTAAAAAAACACTTTCGTGCTTCATTTATAATATAGCACACCAAAGAGTTAAATGCAAGCTAATTTGCAAACTTTTCAAGCTCAGGAGACAATTTCTTCTTAATATTTTGAATATATCGATAAGTCTGACTATAACTTTGTGTTAAACTTGATGCAATTTCTTTACAAGATAAACCATCTAACAACAAAGATACAACTACTAGTTCTCTATTATTTAATTTATCTATAATTAATTTATTTAAAATACTATTATTTTCATTCACACACATTTTCTCTAAAGGGTCTGAAAGTTTATTTCCACAGGTATCACTAACATCATCTATATCACAAGATAATCTTTCAAATGTTTTTTTATAACTTCGAATAGTCTTAATAATTAATTTTTTTATTTTTCTTTTAATTAATACATTTACATAAGTATTAAATGAAGCCTCTTGCAAATAATTATATTCTTTAGTAGCTCTATTTACAAGTTCATGACAGCTCACTACAAGTTCCTCTATATTTATATTTAGACTTTTTAAATCTACATAGTAATGGTTAATTATTTTCTTTATTATTATATGGTATCTTTGTCTTAATATTTCGGCAGCTTCTTCATTATTTTCCTGAATTAACATAAGTAACTCAGAATCACTTATTTTATCCATTTAAACCTATATTATATATAAGAATACTTGCCGCAACAGATGCATTTAAACTTTCTACGTTTTTATTCATCGGAATACTTATTAAGACATCACTATTTTCTTTAACTAGCCTACTTACTCCAGAACCTTCATTACCAATTACCAATACCCTTTTTTCACTATAGTCTATTTTTCTAAAGTCTTCACCTTCCATAGAAGCAGCATACACAAAGAAACCTTCTTTTTGCAGTTTTTTTATCGTAGCTACTAGGTTATTAACCATAATTATCTTAACATAATTTATAGTCCCTACACTAGTCTTTATCGCAACATCAGTTACACCCACGCTTCTATCTTTAGGTATAATGATAGATTTAATCCCTACGGCTGCACAAGTTCTTATAATAGCGCCAAAATTATGAGGATCCTCTAGGTGATCTAGAATTAACACAAAATCCCCCTCTAAGTCATCTAATGTATAATAGTCATAATCATAATAATCAATAACTACCCCTTGATGATTATTCTCACACATCTTATTTAATAAATGATTATCCACCATTTCATACTTAATTTTGTTTTCTTGACAATACTTACAAACTTCACCTCTTGATGTGAATACTTTCTTAATCTTTTTCTTGTCTAATTCTTTTAAAACATTCATGCCATATACCCGCATATTTTATGCCTCCTTCAAATATAACCCCATTATAACACAGGGTATACTTTTTGTATATATATTTTATTCAAATTCTTTAATTTTTTCTTGAATCCATATTGGTAACATCTCTTTTAAAGGTAAGAATCCTTTCCTAGTTTCTTTTATTCTATTATTATCTTCGTAATTTATATAATAAATATCTTTAATAGATACTCTAAGATGTTTTTTCACCTCATCTTTCTCTAATATTAAAACATATATATCATCACCAACTGAAACAAAATTATTTATATCATCTACAAATTTATTAGAAACTTCAGAAATATGACAAAGCCCAGTATAATCATCTTTCTCAATGAAAAATCCATAATCAGTAATACCAGTTACTTTAACTAATACAATATCGCCAACATTCACTTTCATCACCTTCTCACGCTTTAAGTATAACACAAAAATGCTAGACAGAGCAAATTTTTAAGTTTATAATATTTTTAGGTGATGAAAGATGAGTCAAGATGAATTAAATGATAAAATCAAAAAAATGGTCGAAGAATTAAGACCATATTTAAACATGGATGGTGGCGATATTGAATTTATAAAATACGAAGACAATTATTTATATATAAGACTTACCGGAGCATGTGAAGCTTGTATGTACCAAGATAATACCTTAAATGATGGCATTTTATCTTATTTTAAAGCCCAATTACCAGACCTTGAAGGTGTCATTAATGTTAATCTATAATCCAAGATATTTTTTCTATCCGAGCATATTTAGATATTTCTAAATATGCTCTTTTTAAAAACTGTTCATACTCATTACATCTTTTAATCACTTCAACAAGTTTTTCCTCACTTACATTTTTATTCATAACTTCATCATATATATCAAAGTAATACGTTGGATACAAAAGCCTTGCATAAAGCATTTGGTATTCATACAAACTTAAATGTCTAATTTTAAGATAACTAGATAATTCTTCAAGGCAATAATCTATATTCTCTTTAAAAAACATAGTTTTTAAATACTCAGCAATATCCCTTACCTCTAAGTCGAATATAAAGGATAATGGGTTTAAATAATTAAGTTTATAATTCGGATAAAATACTCTTCGATGTGATAGGACTATTCTATAGGGATTACTACCATATTTTAAACTAGTACTATTAACATAACTAATAGCATCCTCAGCAAGCCCTATATAATAACTAAAAGAATTTTTAACTATAGTTTTTTCAATAGATAACTCCCTAACTTGATATTCAAAATAATCTATCTTTTCACTCCACAACTTAGCCCAATTATTTCGATACAAACTAGATTTATTATTATTAAGTATTAGTTTTTCACTAATTTTAACCATATCAAATATATCATATTCTTCAGATAGATTATTTACACTAAACAAAATATAGTTATAATTACCTACCTTAGTTAAGTATGAATTATTTTTATTTAAATATATTATATGGGTATTAATACCTTTTTGAAACATCTCCCCACAGACATTAATAATGTCATCAAGCTCTTCCATTCGGCGATTATAAAACACAAAAAAGTAATCTTGATTTTCTATTTTAAAATGATATTTCCCATCAAGTTCTTCCAAAGTATCAATATCTAATCCATAATAAAATTCTATAGTATCTTTCATACTACATTATATAGAAAAAATAGGTTTTTAGACCTATTTTATATGTTGTAAGTACAGCACAAAGGTCGGCAACCGACTGACTATTGCCGACCTTTGTGCAAATAAATATTATGTTTATGTTAATATAAAAACTGATAGAAATGTCAAAGTTAAAAGTTGATATAAGTATGAGAAAAGATATTACGGTAGAAAAAATAACGTTAGGAGGCGAAAAGGTGAATAAAAGCGAATTAGCTAGACGCTATAATTGTTGCTGGGAGACAATAGATAGGAGATTTAAAACAAAGTGATATTGCAAAAGTTTTAAATACAAATCAAGTAGCATATAGTTATTATGAAATTGGCAAAGGACAATTGCCAATTAATTTACTTAAAAAACTTGCTATATTTTATGAAACATCTACAGATTATTTACTAGGACTTACAGATGAAAGAAAGCCATATCCTAAATCTATAGTAAATCCGCAATAAAAATTAAAGTTTTTGTTTAAAACCAAACATTTTTAATATCCACGCTACTACTTTCTGGGATTGGGTCAGGAAGTTCAAAATCAATTAAAGTTGGAATTTTAAAGCCTACACCAAAAGTAAATGCAGCCCCTGGTGATAATGATTTAATTTGTTCAATGTTAGCTTGCGAAACATTCGTACTCATTGTTCTAACTATTTCCAAATCAGTTGGATGAAATACTCTAAATACAATAAAGTTAGAACATTGACTTAACGCTGTTGTAGATAACTCGCTTGGTCTTTGGGTAATAAAAGTTAATATTGTTCCATATTTTCTACCTTCTTTGGTAATTCTATCAAAAATATTATAACCAATAATATTAATATCATTATCATTTTGAACATATCTATGGGCTTCTTCAAGAACAATATTAAAACAAACGCTAGCTCTATCTAATAAAGATGTTGTATAGTTAAATAAAAGCTTACTATAAAGTTTAGTTAATATCTTAGCAAAGTCATCATCTATATCACTTAAATCTATGTTAATAACATTATTATTAATAAAAGTATCTCTAATGAATTCATCTTTGCCAATATAATTTTCATAATTAAATATATCTTTATAATCACTATTTATTATATTTTGAAGTCTTACCTTTAAAACATTCATTTCTTTATAAACAATATCATTGTTTATAGTCCCTTCACTTATTAAAGAAAATTCAAGAGCATCATAAATATCTTGAAGAGAATAACTCATCGAATCTATGATATCTATATTCTCTATTTCAACAGATTCAAAACTTTGAAGAAATTTCATTATTTCAAATATAGCATTCATTTTTCCTGAATCATCTATCAAAAGGCATTGTCTAAATGTTCTATCATAACCTGGTTGATGAATGATAGACTCTAAACTTAAATCTTCAGTATGATAATGAGATAAAACAGCAATGATTTGGTCTCTGATTGCTGATGATGGCTTGCCACTTGTTAAAATATCCATAACGCATTTTGCTATGATATCATTTTTATATTTTTTCATTTCCGGAGTTTCAGTTTTAAAAATTTTAACAAGTTTTAAAGTTCTTTTTAAGACCGGCAATTGGTCGGCGGAAGATACTTTTAGAAGTAAAGCTAAATCATCAACATCCAAAAACCAAGATGGAAATTTCAATTGATATTCCAGTGCATTTTTTGAATTACTAGAAAAAGCTACAGCTTTTAAGCCATATTCACCTATATTTTTAAAAGTATTAACATATTCACCATAAGCATCAAAAATAACTATATGCGAGTTTACTGGTTTATTTAAAGAAAACAAGTTTTGAAATATTCTTGCTACCCCACAAGATTTACCAGAACCTGTATTACCTATTATAGCAAAGTGATTGGCAAATATATCGTTTAAGGAAACTGACACATTAAAGTTTTTGTATATCGCTGATTTTCCAAGTAATAAATCATCCTTAGTACATTCATTTTTACCTATGATAAGTTCAAGTTCATCTTTATTAATAACTCTAACGCTAGCTACACCGCTTGGTTTTTTAATTATCCCTGCATTAAAGGAATCATTTATAATTTGCCCAACAAGCAATATTTTTGCTTCCACTTCATCAATATAAGTTACTTCCCCAACAATTTTTCTGTTTTCTTCAAGGAAAATTACATGACAACCCATCAAACTAGATAGAGCTTTGCCAGATACATTTTCAATTATTACTTCATTATTATTAATTTTTTTAATTTTACCAAACATAACAACCAATCCTTATTCTATAATAAAAGTATATCATGTATTTTCTTTTTTGGCTATATATACATCATAATTTTGCAATTTTTGTAAAAATTTGATATACTATTTTCCGGGTGAAGTATATGAAATTACCAGATATTAAAATATTAGATGAAAAAAATAAAATGTTGCATCAAATAAGTAAAGATGTTACATTTCCAGTAAGTGAAGAAGACCGCAAACTTGCTGAAGATACAATTGTATATCTAAAAATGAGTCAAGATGAAGAAATTGCTGAAAAATATAATCTTCGGGCAGGTATGGGTATGGCTTTTGTTCAACTTGGAAAATTAAAAAGAATATTTGTTATAGCAAATGAACTTGAAGAAAAGGGAACATTCGAAGAATACATCATTATCAATCCTAAGATAATAAGTAGAAGCGAAGAACTTATTTATGTTGGTGAGGGTGAAGGATGTTTAAGTGTAAATCGCGAGGTCGAAGGAATAGTACCTAGATGCGCAAGAGTTACAATTGAGTATTACGACTATGAAGGAAACAAAAAAACTATGCGAGCACGCGAAGATTTAGCGGTAGCTTTCCAACATGAAATTGACCACTTAGATGGAATACTTTTTGTAGATAAGATAGATCCTAAGAATCCATTTAAAAACGCTAGGAACATGAGAGAAATATAACTATAAATAAAATTAATATTTTTAATCAAATCTACAAATAACTAAAATAATCAAGAACTCGGAAATAGCTACAATTTTTATTATATAATTCCATTCCTTATCATTGTATGAAAAAAAACGTATATTCTAAACCATTCTTAGTAGACTTTCAATAAATTGAGTCTTACTATCGCTACTAATTGAAGATATATACTTATTATAGTCTAGGGTGACGAAAAATTAAAAAGATTAAATGGAGATGCGAAGTTTATAAATAATATAACCCAAACTAAAAAGGGACTGTTTCTCAGTTCCTTTTTAGTTTTTCTTCAATTCTCATAAGTCTATTGTATTTTGCTATTCTTTCGCCTCGGCACATTGAACCCGTCTTAATAAACGGAATTGCAAGCCCCACAGCTAAATCAGCAATGAAAGTATCTTCAGTCTCACCGCTTCGATGAGATATAATCGTTTTATAGTTATTTTTCTTAGCAAGCATAATAGTTTTAGTCATTTCTGTTACAGTACCAATTTGATTAGCTTTAAGAAGAATCGCATTTCCTGCGTGCATATCTATCCCTTTTTGCAAGTATTTTTCATTAGTTACAAAATAGTCATCCCCTACGATCATGATGCGAGAACCTACCAAAGATGTAAATTTAGCTAAAGCAGCAAAATCATCTTCATAAAATGGATCTTCAATGCTAAGAATCGGATATGTATTAATTAACTTTTCATAAAAACGCATAAGTTCTTCATTAGTAAAAGTCTTACCATCTAAAGTATAGGTCTTTGTTTCTTTATTATAAAGTTCTGAAGCTGCGACATCTAAAGCTATAAATATATCTTTTCCAGGTACATACCCAGCTTTTTTAATAGCTTCCATAATAAAATCTAAAGCCATAGTATTATTGTTTAAATTTGGAGCAAAGCCCCCTTCATCACCAACACCAACAGCAAAACCATTAGCACTCAAAAGTTTCTTTAATGCATGAAATACTTCCGATGCTGCTCTTACTCTTTCACTAATATTTCTCATAACTGGCATAATCATAAATTCTTGAATATCTATATTATTAACAGCATGAGCACCACCATTAATTATATTAATCATAGGTATAGGCATCGTTACGCTTTTATTAGAAACATATTCATACAATTCTTTGTTACTAGCTTTAGCTAAACCCTTCAAACAAGCAAGAGACACTGCCAAAATCGCATTAGCACCCAAATTACTTTTATTTGCTGTACCATCTAATTTTATAAGATAATTATCTATGGAAAGTTGATCAGCTTTTTTACCTATTAAAGCAGGTCTTATTATTGTGTTTACATTACTTACAGCTTGAAGAACTCCTTTTCCTTCATATCTATTTGTGTCATTATCACGAAGTTCTAAGGCTTCTCTAGAACCAGTAGATGCCCCACTTGGAACAGATGCCCTCGAAGTTATGCCATTATCAAAAGTCATATCTACTTCAATTGTAGGATTTCCTCTACTATCTAGTACTTCTCTAGCATGTATATCTTTTATAAACATTCTATCCCCTTCTTTCTATATAATATAGTATAACAAAAATTTACCAAATTAAAAAGTAAAACATAACATTTTACTTTTAACTTTACTAAAATTTACCAGAATATATCCATTATTTCTTTGCTACGGTTTTTAAATAAAATAGTGTCTGTTAAATCTAATATACCAGTTATAATTAAGAATGCGCCAGCAAGCTTAGTTAATGTTAGGGTCACAAACGGATTAAATATAACTAGAATACCTACGATAGCAACTAAAATACCTGTTGCAAGAGTAACAAGCCAAGAATCTTCTTCACCTTTCTTTAACCATAAAGCGTAATTTATTTTACTTGCTCCATTAACTATCATATAAAGTCCAAGACATACTGCAATAAAGCCTACTACAGCAGATGGTGTTAAAATAATTACAACACCTAACACTGAATAAATAACCCCAAATACTAAATTTAAGTTATAAAGTTTAGCACCCTCTCTATGGAAATATTTGTAGATTGAGTTTATTCCTTCGATAAGAAATACAATACCTACGATTATACCTAAGATTTTATCACTCAACTTAGGGTACAATATTAAAAATATTCCTGTAGCAATTGTAATTGCCGATGTCACAATTGAATATGCAATCATTTTTTTATACATATTCTCAACACTATTTTTAAATCCTTTTGCCATTTTTACATCACCTAAATATATTATACAAAATATATTAATTTTTAGCAAGAATTTTATAGATTTTAACAGCAAATTATGATATAATGTTGTCTTACATGCAAGGGAGGTTTTATATATGAACATAAAAGAAATGACTATAGACGAATTTAAAAACTTTGCCCAGTTCCATTTCATAGGCAATTTTCATGAATCAATAAACTACGCTTTGATTAAAGCAGAAGAAGGTTGGGAATACGAGTTTATCTCATACGGGGATGAAGAAGTAGTCGCAGCCGCCCTAATTTTATATAAAAAAATCGGTAATACTTACGTTGGTTATTCACCTCGAGGCTTTCTAATTAATTACTCAAACGAATACTTAATTGAAGAATTTACTAAAAAGATAAAAGAATACTATAAAAAAAGAAGTTTTGCATTTATAAAGATTAACCCTGAGATAGCAATAGCCAAATTAAGTTGGAATACAATGAATTTTGAATATAATGAAAATTATAAAATCATAGACACATTAACTAGATGTGGGTATAAGAAACTTAAAAACAATATGAATTTTGAAGCTTTACTACCCCGAATTAACGCTATTGTTAATATGGATGGTTATAACCAAAATAATTTATCTAAAAATACTAGAAACAAAGTAAAAAAAGGTATTAGAAAAGGTCTTACTTTAGAACTTGCAGACCCTAGTAAAATAAATATATTTTATAAATTTATTAAAAATAAAATTGATAAAGATGAATTTTATTATAATGATTTTTACAATGTATTTAGTAAAACAGCCGATGTAGATTTATTACTTGTAAAAGTAGATTATAAGAAATTCTTAATTAATGCACAAAATTCTTATAATATAGAACTAAAAAGAAATACTGAACTTAACAACAAACTTCTTACTAATAATAATAGTAATATCATTAACACTAAGATGAACTCTGATAGAGCATTACTTTCTTATAAAAATGATATAGCAGAAGCCTCTAAGAATTTAAATACAGGCTTAGAAACTTACGTAGCGGGAGCTTTGGTTATTA
This sequence comes from Agathobacter sp., assembly GCA_963628465.1. Taxonomy (GTDB): domain Bacteria; phylum Bacillota_I; class Bacilli_A; order RF39; family UBA660; genus Onthocola_B. The sequence continues at coordinate 10,823 of CAVGEW010000052.1, forward strand.
AGTACCAAAATAGAGTTATTATTCAAATAAGTGGTTTTGATAAGTCTTTATCTAGATTTAGTGCTAATTATTATTTATATTATGCAATAATTAAGTATTACCAAAATGATTACAAATACCTAGATTTAAATGGAATAACAGCAGATTTATCTAAAGATAACCATTATTATGGTTTAAATAGATTTAAAATGGGTTTTAACCCCGATATATATGAATACATTGGTGAATTTGATTTAGTTATAGACGAAAAACAATATGATAAGTTACTTAAAAACGGATTACTTGCAAAAGAATTTAATAAATAATTTATAGTTTTAAATTAGCTCCTGTTATGATTTTAATAATTTCATAATATTTGTTTACAAACACAAAAAAATTTACATGAGGTGAACATAATGGAACTTTATAGATTCAAAGATATAAGAGAAAGTAAAAATTTATTTCAAAAAGATATAGCTAATTATCTAAGTATTACTCAATGCCAATATAGTAGATATGAAAATGGTATAAGATCTATGCCCACCGAAAAATTAATTATGTTAGCAAAATTTTATAATGTATCTATCGATTATTTACTAGGTGTTACCGACGCAAGAAAGCCTTATCCTAGAGCAAAGTAAAATCAGCAATTAGTTTTTAGCTAATTGCTGATTTTATTAATTTTCATCTATTAAAGATAGATTAACTCTCCCCTTTTCTTTATCTATACCTATTACATAAACTGTAATAATATCACCTACTTTTAATACTTCACTTGGGTGTTTAATATAATTTTTACTTATTTTAGATATATGAACCAAAGCATCATCATGAAGACCAATATCTACAAAAGCTCCAAAAGCCGTTACATTTCGAACTGTTCCCTCTAAACTCATACCTATTTCTAAGTCTTCAATTGATAATACATCACTTCTTAAAGTCATTTGTTTTATATCATCCCGAGGATCAATAACTCCACTTACAAGATTATTTTTAATCATATCCCATTTATCTTGAAATATATTATATTTACTTGTAATAACATTATCATTTATACTAGCTAAGTTACTTTCCATTGTGCTTGTTCCTACAACAGAAAGATCTATATTATTATCACTAAGTATTTTATTAACCAAATCATAATCTTCAGGATGGATATTAGTTTTATCTAAAGGATTATTTCCAAATATTCGAAGAAATCCAGCCGATTGTTCAAATGTCACATCATCCATTCCTTGAATAGTTTTAAGTTCTTCTCTTGATTTAAAACCGCCTGTTTTTTTCTTATAATCTTGCATCTTACTTATAACTTTTTTGTTTAAACCAGAAACATAAGATAAAATACTATCACTAGCATTATTTAAGTTTACTCCAACAAGATTAACTACTTTACTAACTACGAAAGCAAGTTCTTCATCAAGTTCCTTTTGTTTTAAATCGTGTTGGTATAAACCAACGCCAATACTTTTAGGATCTATTTTAACAAGTTCTGATAAAGCATCTTGAAGTCTTCGACCAATGGATACCGCACTTCTTTGTTCGACAGAATAATCAGGAAATTCCTTTTTAGCCAAAGGGCTTGCAGAATATACACTAGCACCAGCTTCACTTACAATTACATATTTAACATCTAAGTTATATTTCTTTATTAAATTAGCCACAAAGCTTTCACTTTCTCTTGATGCAGTACCATTACCAATCGCAATTATTTTAACATTATGTTTTTGAATTAAAGCAAGCATAATTTTCTCAGCCATATCAATTTCTTTCTTAGGTTCATGCGGATAGATTACGCCAATTTCTAAAACCTCTCCAGTTTCGCTTAATACTGCAAGTTTACAACCAGTTCTAAAGGCAGGATCAAAACCTAAGACTACACTTCCCTTTATTGGCGGTGTTAAAAGCAAATTTTCAAGGTTATTGCCAAACTCATTTATACCAAATTCACTTGCTTTATCATAAAGCTCTGCCTTAATATCTCTTTCTAAAGATGGCTCTAAAAGTCTTTTCCAAGCATCTTCAATAAATAGTTTCATATCACTTACAAGCGGAGATGTTTTACCACCAACTATGTTATCTTCAAGATATTTTAGCACTCCATTTTTGTCTAAACTTAAAGAATACGTTACAACTTTTTCTTTATCAGCTCTAGCAAGTGCTAGGACTTGATAAGGTTTAATACTCGTTATTTTACATTCAAAATCATAATAAATTTCATAAGTTTTCGATTCATCAACAGCCCCTTTTTTTAGTTTACCCTTAACAAGGCCATTATACCAATAATAATTTCTAATAGCTTTACGATACTTAGGTTTATCACTAATCCAATCAGCAATAATATATCCGGCATTAGTCATTGCATCATCCACTGTTTTAACATTTTCATTTAAAAAGTCTTTTGCTATTTCATCACGAGTTTTGTTAGGCAAAGTCATTATAATTTTAGCAAGTGGTTCCAAGCCAAGTTTAACAGCTTCAGTCCCTTTAGTTTTTCTTTTTTCTTTAAACGGAGTATAAATATCTTCAACCTCACTAAGTTTAGTCGCATCATTAATAGCCTTTTCTATTTCACTTGTAAGCATTCCCTTTTCATTAATCAGTCTTTTGACATCTTCTTTTCTATTTTCTAAATTAACCATGTAATTATACTCAGTTTCAATAAGTCTAAGTTCATCTTCATTTAAATTACCTGTAGCCTCTTTTCGATAACGAGCCATAAAAGGTATAGTTGCCCCACCAGAAAGCATATCAATTACATTCTTAATTTGATATTCTTTTAAATTTATTTTGTTACTTACTTTTTTTATTACTTCTTCATTCATATTCTTCACCTCAATTAATTATAGCATTTCAAAAGAAAAAAAGCTACAGAATTTAATCTATAACTTAGCAATCACATTCTTCACAATTGCACTCTTCACAATTGCATTCTTCACAATCACATTCTTCACAATTGCAATTTTCGCAATTACAATTACATTCTTCTTTTAATATATCTTCCATTTGATTTCCTCCTTTTCATTAATTATATTTCTATTATATAACTTTTATATCGTTCTGGCAAACCTAAGTACACTTTCTTTATAAGGAATGTTACTGGCATAGATACTAGCAAACAATAAATTACGATTAAAATCTACAAGTCTTTTTTCAATATCAAAGCCTCCATCTACTCTTTCTTTTAAAACATAGTAGCAAGCTTTGCCATCATCTTTACGTGTATAACCCATACCAACAGCCCTCAAGGTATGGATATTTGTTTGTCTTAAATAATCATTTAAATGAAAATGAACATGACCTTGGAATATGTCATCATAATCCGTTACTCTTAAACCACCAAACAAAGGGTTCTTTTGTGCATCTAACATACCTTTGATTTTCTTTTCATCTTTACTAGCCAATATAGACTTATCAAGTACTTGTTTGTACTCACTACTATTAGTAAATAAAAATTGTTTACTTGTTACACCTTTTCTAAAGTTTTGTTGATAAGCCCAGGTAGAGTTATTACCCAAATAATCCCAGCGAATATCATTAGCAAAATGACAAAGTCCCACTTTTTTACCCCCAATAGATAAATCTTCAGACGGCTTATAAAGTTTTAAATTATTTAAATCCTCGGTAGTTAATCTATCATATGTCCAAGCCTGATTCTCAGCTTTTTCCTTATTAAAATAAGTAAATGGTTCAATTCCAAAAGTATTATAATATTCACTATTACCAGCGATTGATATTACATTATACTTATCTAAAAGCTCCATCACTTCATGTGGATTTGGTCCAACCCCAATATTATCCCCAAGAGAATATATTTCTTTAATACCACTTTTTCTTATATCCTCCAAAACGGCAAGTGTAGGTTCATACAATGAATGCGCATCTGTTATTAAAGCTACACATCTACCTGTATATATACTGGTTTTATTACTTACAGATAGACTTATTGAAAGAGTATTAAGAATTTCTTCAATTTCTTTAGGTAAAGAATCATAAGTTATATCAATATTATTTAACTTAAATACCCTCTTCGCATCTTCAATTGTTGTCATCACATCTTGAGTTAAAATAAAAGGCAAATTATATTTTTGATGATATTCTAACTCTTCTTTTGATGGCTCTCTACCTCCAGGAAGTATTAGACCACATGGTTTAACATTCTCCCTATATAAAAGAATTTCCGAATTTCTTTTTGTAACCGCACTTGTCTCTAAAATACCTCTTTGTTTTCGGTTAATATCTTTTACCTCCGAAGAATTATTGGTAATATTAAAGTTTGTACTCATATTAGATAACGAACCACATATAAAGCTACCCGTAGGAATAGTATCAATAGCTATTGTTGGGTTACATTTATCAAAGTAATACTTTTGGCCTAAATAACTAATACTACTTACGGACAAAAAGTTTTTGTTACCACTTGCAAGACCATTAACAAGCATATCCATTGTTTCATATTCACTTAAAACATGGGCATATAGACAATAGTTAACACCTCTATAATCATAAACTTCACCACCATATTTTAAAGATAAGTCTTCATTTAATAAACCTAAGGCTTTCGCATCTGTTAACTTACTTAAATTTAGTTTAGCATCAAACTCAAATAATTTTTGAATATTTTTCTTAAAATTCATGTAAGTTGTTTGTAAAATTGTTAGCTTACTTGGGTTATCTATTACAAAATACCTAAGAATTTTTCTTAAAACTTCAACATTAGAACAAGCTTTACTCATCTCTATAACATTTGCGCATTTAATTAAATTATCAATAAATAAACCTAGGCTTTCACTTCCACAATTAGCTTTTTTAAGTGCTACTAGAGTTTCTGTACCTCCAATATTATCCAAAGTTCTTCGGGCATCATTTAATATTACCTTATCAAATAAATTTTTAAGTTCATCTAGCAAATTACTATTATTAATTATTTCTATTTCTTGTTTTAAAATATTTATTCTAACCATTTTTAAATCTTCTAAAGTATTTACTTTATCTTTATCACTATAATTAGAGTTAAATAAATATCTTAAATTAAAACGAATTTCTTTATCTAACAGAACATTATCTTTTAAAAGATTCATTAAAAGTTGATAACATTCTGAAAAATTATCTGTAATTTCTAAAAAGTTAACAATAGAATAGACCATATTTTCTTTACAACTATCTTCAAAATATAATTCGCTCATTAAATATTTAACTACTTTATAAAAATTTTCTTGATAACCATTTTCTATAATAAATAATATTTTATCAAACCAATTATAGTTTTCATTCCCACATCCATATTCTATGAAAGAATCAAAAGATATTCCAGATTTTTCAATAAACTCTTTGATTACACTAAAGTTTTCTATAACTTTCTTAGGGTCATTATATTTAATAAGCTCTAAAGCATTAAAACTATCTTTTTCAGATATATTAACTATTTTTAATAATAAAACTGTTATAAATCTACTTGTAGTATAGTCACTTATACTAGTATATATTATATCTTTAGGAAGACTTTTTAATCTATTTAAAATTAAAGTTTGGTAGTTTGAGGTAATTAGCTCTTTAACAAAATCTTTATCAAAATATGAAAGAGATAATAATTCATCTAAAGACATTTCATTAATAATGTTTTCTATTAATTGCGTTTTAGTTTTAACTATTAAAGCAATTAATTTATCATCACCTTTTAAAAGAAGATCTTTTAAAATATCCATAGAAACAGCATGTTCTATCATAAATTCTAAATATGATTGACAATAGTTACCAAATAATATTTCCATTACAATAACATCACTTGGTTTTTCGGCTAAATCTTTAAGTAAATCATCTTTTCTTACATCTATGATAAGATTAACTAATTTTTTGGGTATATTATCACTTTGACGAAGATAACATATTTTTAAGTTGCTAATCTTTCTTTTTTCAATAGCATTAATTATACTCTTAGACTTATTTTTTAAAATAAACTTCTTTATATCATCAGAGATATTATCACTATAAAGCCATGATAAAACAGATATATCCTTAGTAAGTAATAAACTTAACCTTACTTTTAAAGAATTATTCTCTATTAAAAGTTTAACTATTTGTTTATCCTTTGTTTTACATAATAATTTACTAAATTTACGATAAGATAGCTTATTTGCAGCATTAAGTATTACTTCTTTATACTGATTTAATATTGTATTGTATACACATTCTGGATACTTTATATTATTAGTAATTAACTCCATTACCTCATTTTGAGAAAGTCTATTTAATCTTTTGTTTAGTTCACTTGATTTAAGTTCGATTATTTTTAATTTTACATCTTCACTAAGTGGATTATTTAAAACACTTAATATATTTACTTCATTAATATACCTAGTTATAACTAGTTCTACTAATGTATTATTACCATCTTTCAGTAGCTCTATGATACTTTCTAAACTAGTAAGTTTAGTACTCAGTATATATTCTTTCAAAACATCATCAACCAAAAGTAAAGCTTTTGTTAACATTTCTTTATCAAGACTTATATCTATCACTATTTTTTTTATTTCCAAAGACTTCTTGTCAGAACATAATACATCAATAACATTATTTTTATAAAGCTTATTTATAATATATTTTTTTACTACTTTAGGATAACTATTTTTAAATAGATCACTTTCCTTGAAAGAACCTTGTTCATATAAAAGTATTTCTATTTTTTCTAAATCTTCATTGCTTAGCTTTCTTTCATCGATTATTTTAGTTATCATTATTTTAACACTTCTTGGTATTTTTGCATTAAAAAAATACTCAACTAATTCAATTGAACTCATTCTTTCTAAAACTTTAGTTAACATATCATTATACTTTTTAACAATATGTTCTTTTTCTTTAAAACTTACAGTTTCACTTTTTAAATAAGATAATATATTTAACCTAGTAACCATATTAATCCCCCATTAATTAGCTATATTATATCACATTTTGCTTTATATGTCAAATTGTGGCTTTATTTGGTGTTAATCTTTTTTAAAATGATACCTTAATATGTATTATAGTATACATTGTAAGGAGGTATATTTTATTATGCACAATAAATCTTATGCATTAAAACTTATTCAAGATAAACATCCATAGTAGAAAAAGCTTCATCTACTTTATTAGCTAATTTTATAAAACTATTATATAATGTAAAGATGTAAATAATAAGTATCAAAATATCTTGGACATGCTAATATAACAACTACTTTAAATATATACTCTCATATGTTTAAAAATCAA